>NZ_JBFAZW010000197.1:0-10726 GCF_040682015.1 Dactylosporangium sp. NPDC051485 | reverse complement strand
CGACGGGCACTACCTCAAACTCAAGATGACCCTCCAGGCCACCACCGAGGCCGCCGAACCCCCCGACGGCAGCAAGGCCCTGGACATCGCGATCGAGCAGTTCAGCAACCAGCGCGAGGACGAGCTGCTCACCGCCGCCGGGCGCGACAAGGCCAAGAAGGAACTCGTCGAGAAGGTCGTGAAGGCCTACACGGTGCACAAGAAGAAGGAGGTCATGGACATCTACTTCACCACCTTCGTGATTCAGTAAACGGGGCCAGCCGCCCCCACCGACCACTTCGGAGCGGACCTGAGGGGTTTCCGATGAAACCCTTCAGGTCCGTTTCGGCCGTTTTACGTCAACCTGCACCCAAAAAGACCGATGGTAAGAGAGTGACGCAGTCAACGTCCGCGACCGGAAGCGGCCGCGCCCCCGGCAGGATGAGCCGGCGCGGCGGCAAAAGCTCCGGTCCGGAACCCTATGACTTCCGTCGCCCGACCAAGCTCTCCCGGGAGCACATCCGCACGCTGCAGATCTGCTTCGAGACCTTCGCCCGCCAGTACGCCACGCTGCTGACCACGAGCCTGCGCGCCGTGTCGTCGATCAGCCTGGTCTCCATCGAACAGCTCAACTACGACGAGTACATCGCCGGCCTGTCGAGCCCGACGGTCGTCGCGATGTTCACCATCGATCCCTTACCCGGCACCGCCATCCTGGAGTTCTCCCTGAGCACGGCCATGGCCTGCATCGACCACATGCTGGGCGGCCCCGGTGGGCCGCAGCCGCAGCGCCCGCTGAGCGACATCGAGATGCCGCTGCTGCACGGGCTGATCGACCGCACCCTCGGCGAGCTGCGGTACGCCTTCGAGGGCGTCGTGCAGCTGCGGCCGGAGATGAAGAGCATCGAGTACAACCCTCAGTTCGCGCAGGCGGGCGCGGCCTCCGACGCCGTGATCGTGTCGTCGTTCGAGATGCGGGTGGGCACCGAGGAGTGCATGGCCACCATCTGCCTGCCCTTCGGGGCGATCTTCCCCAAGCTGCAGGGCGAGCGGGGCGAGGGCGTGCTCACCGAGGCGCAGCGCGCCGCCCGCGAGGCCGCCTACCGCAACGTGGTGGCCGGGCTCGAGGGCGCGCCGATCGAGGTCTCCGTGCGCTTCCAGCCGGTCCGGATGCACCCCGCCGACCTGATCGGGCTGCAGCCCGGCGACGTGGTACCGCTGGCCCACTCCACCTCGACGCCGCTCGCGGTGGTCACCGCGGACATCACGTTCGCCTACGCCGTGCCCGGCGCGCAGGGCAATCGCATGGCGTGCCTGGTGGTGCCGAGCCCCCAGCCGGGCCAGCGCCCCACCCACCGGCCCGCCGGGCAACTCGGCATGAAGAACCGCGCTGAGGAGACCAGCCGATGACGATCGGTACCAACGAGGCCCAGCTGGCCCGGGCCGAGGCGGCCGCGCAGGCCGCCGTGGCGCTACTGCCCGCCAGCGCTCCGCTGTCCGTCGGTGCACCCACGCAGAACGTCGACGAGGTGGCGATCGCCGGCCAGGCGGTCCGGGCCCGCTTCGCCGGGGCCGCGCAGGGCGAGGTCGCCATCGCCGTCACGCAGGACCTCGTCGAGGCGCTGGCCAACTCCCCGATGGGCAGCCTCGACCTCAGCCAGGCGGTCCGGCCCGCCCTGGAGGCGGCGGCGGCCGTCCTGGGGCCGGTCGTGGTCGACCCCGGCGAACTGCTGGAGCCCGCGCAGGTTCTGGCCGAGCTGGCCGGCGCGGGCGGCGTGCTGGTCCCGCTGATCGCCCAGGAGCCGGCGGACCTCGGCGTGCAGGCGGTGGTCGCCCTGGCCGTCGCCGCGGAGGTGCCCGGCGGGGGCGGCGGCGAGCCGGCCACGCGCGAGCGGGGGCGCACCGGGCCGCCCGCCTTCGACCTGCTGCACGACGTCGAGATGGAGGTCACCGCCGAGCTCGGGCGGACCCGGATGAGCGTGCGCGAGCTGCTGTCGCTGGCCCCGGGCGCGGTGATCGAGCTGGACCGGGCCGCCGGCGGGCCGGCCGACCTGCTCGTCAACGGCCGGCTCATCGCGCGCGGCGAGGTGGTCGTGATCGACGAGAACTTCGGCATCCGGATCACGGAGATCGTCGGCCCGAACGATCGGGCCTAGTGACAGGTAACCCATGATCGAACTCGTTTTGCGCGTCATGTTCTCACTCACAGTAGTTGTTGCGATACTGTGGGCGCTCGCGCGGCTGGTTCGGCGCCCGCTCGGCGGCCGCGGTGGAGGAACGCTCACCGTGGTGGCACACCAGCAGCTCAGTCGCGGCTCGTCGGTCGCGGTCGTCAAGGTCGCCGACCGGGCCCTCGTGCTCGGGGTGACCGACGCCGGCGTGTCCCTGCTGGCCGACGCCGACGCCGCCCTGTTCCCCGAGCCGGCGCCGCTGCCCAACCCGGTGGGGCAGGCGCTCAAGCACCTGCGGGGCGGGCGGCCATGAAACGCGCCCTCCTGCTGCTGATGTGCGCGCTGACCCTGGTGCTGGGGCCGCTGCTGGCCCCGGGGGTCGCCGCGGCGGTGCCGACGCCGAGGCCGCCGACGGCGCCGAGCGCTCCGGCGGTCGACGGACAGCCCGACGGTACCGTCAACATCGACGTCAACGGCGTGAAGCCCAGCCAGTCGATCACCATCATGATCGCGCTGACCCTGCTGTCGGTGGCCCCCGCGCTGCTGCTGACGATGACCTCGTTCACGAAAATCTTCGTGGTCTTATCGATCACCCGTAATGCGCTCGGGCTGAGCAACGTGCCGCCCAACCAGGTGCTGGCGGGCCTCGCCCTGTTCATCAGCCTGTTCATCATGTCGCCGGTGCTCTCCGACGTGAACAACCAGGGCGTGCAGCCCTGGATCAAGGGCGAGAAGACGCAGGCGGTGGCGTTCGAGGACGGCTCGAAGCCGCTGCGGCAGTTCATGCTCAAGCAGACGCGCAAGGACGAGATCGCGCTCTTCACCAAGATCGCCGATCGGCCGGCGCCGAAGAACAAGGACGACGTGCCCCTGACCACGCTGATCCCCGCCTTCGTGCTCTCCGAGCTGCGGGCCGCGTTCATCATGGGCTTCGTCATCTACATCCCGTTCCTGGTGATCGACATGGTGGTCTCGGCCGCGCTGATGTCGCTGGGCATGATGATGCTCCCGCCGGTCACGATCGCCCTGCCCTTCAAACTCCTGCTGTTCGTGCTGGTCAACGGGTGGGGGCTGATCCTCACCGCGCTGGTCGCCAGCTACCGAGGCTGATGGCGAGGTACCACTGCAATGACCGACACCAAGATCATCGAACTGGCGCTGCAGGCGATGACGATCGCCGCCAAGCTGGGCGCGCCCATCCTGCTGACGTCGCTCGTCGTCGGCTTCGCCGTGTCGCTGTTCCAGTCCGTCACCCAGATCCAGGAGAGCACGCTGAGCTTCGTGCCGAAGGCCGCGGCCATCGGCGCCGCCCTGGTGCTCGCGGGCAACTGGATGCTGCACGAGATGGTGGCGTACACCGAACAGCTCTACGCCCGAATCCCCGACCTCATCAACGGCGCCTGAGCCGATGCCGCTCGAGCTGTCGCTCGGCACCGTCATCGCCGTCCTGCTGGCCTCCGTCCGGGCCGGCGTCTGGCTCGCGCTCTGCCCGCCGTTCAACAACCGGGGCACCCCGGCGACGGTGAAGGGGCTGCTGTCGATCGCGATCGCGCTGCCCCTGGCCCCGAAGCTGGCCCCGCAGGTCCCGCCGGAGCTCTCGGTGTGGCAGCTGGTCGCGATCGCCGTCGAGCAGGCCGCGGTGGGTGCCGCGCTGGCCTTCCTGACCATGCTGATCTTCGCCGCCACCCAGATCGCGGGCAACCTCATCGACCTGGTCGGGGGCTTCGCGCTGGCGTTCGCGATGGACCCCTTCTCGCTGCAGGGCAACGCCGTCTTCGGCCGCTTCTACGGCCTCATCACGATGGCCATCATGTACGCCACCGACTCCCACCAGCTGATCCTGCGGGGCTTCACGCAGTCGTACCGCGCCATCCCCCTCGACGGCACGCTGTCGCTCGAGCACTTCACCCAGGTCGTGACCACCGGCGCGGGCCAGATGTTCCTGGCCGGGCTGCAGATCGCGGCGCCCCTGGTCGGCATCATGCTCGCCGTCGACGTGTCGCTGGGCCTGCTGAGCCGGGCCGCGCCGGCGCTGAACCCGTTCTCCTTCGGCTTCCCAGCCAAGATCTTCCTGACCCTGACGATCGTCGGCACCGCGACGATGCTGCTGCCCAACGCGATAGCCAACCTCACCAGCCGCTCGATCGCGCTGGTGCTTCGCCTGCTGGGCGGCTGAGCCCTCCGCGCTTTTCGTGCGCCCGCGCCGCGCCCAGCACCGCGCTTCCCCGGCTCGGGGCCGCCGAGCACGTTCGCCCGGTCAGGCCGGCGCTTCGCCCGGTCCGGGGCCGAGCACGTTAGCTCGGTCAGGCCGGCGCTTCGCCCGGTCCGGGGCCGAGCACGTTCGTGTGCAGGCCGGCCGCGGAGCCCTTCGACTTGAGCAGCATGATGAAGGCGAGGACCCGGGCCACCGCGCCGAAGAACTGGGCCGGGATCTCGTCGCCGACCTCGCAGGCCCCGAACAGCGCGCGGGCCAGGGCGACGTCCTGCACCATCGGCACCCGGTGCTCGGTGGCCACCTCCCGGATCTTCGCCGCGATGAGCCCGGCCCCCTTGGTCACCACCCGCGGCGCGCCCTTCTCCGGCTCGTAGCGCAGCGCCACCGCCACGTGCGTCGGGTTGACCACCACCACGTCGGCGGAGGGCACGTCGGCCATCATGCGGCTGCGGGCCATCGCGTGCTGCCGGGCCCGGATCTGGCCCTTGACGTGCGGGTCGCCCTCGGACCGCTTCGCCTCCTCCTTGACCTCTTCCTTGGACATCCGCAGCTGCTTGTTGACCCGCCGCCGGGCCACCATGTAGTCGGCCACGGCGAGCACCAGGCCGGTCGCCGCGGCGATCTGGATCACGCGCAGCACGGTGCCCGCGACCAGACCGATGACCGTCTCCAGCGGTACCGTCGTGGCCGACAGCAGCGCCGGCACGAGGCTCTGCATGCTGTTGTAGACGACCAGGCCGAGCACCAGCACCTTGAACACCGACTTGGTCGACTCCCACCAGGCGTGGCCGCCGAAGGTCTTCTTCAGCCCGGCGAAGGGGTTGAGCCGCTTGAAGTTCGGCTTGAGCATCTTCGTCGCCGGGCGCAGGCCGCCCTGCGCGGCGGCGGCGACGATCGCGAAGGCGAAGAGCCCGACGGTGATCGGCGCGGCGATGATCACCATGTCCTTGACGCCGGCCTTCACCAGTTCCAGGGCCTTCTCCGGCTCGGGGTCGGTGAACGTCTGGGTGGCCCGGGTGAAGAGCACGTGGGTGCGCTCGACGGTCTGGCGGGCCATGCTGGGCAGCAGCAGGCTCGCCACCAGCACGCCGCCCCAGGCGCCGAGGTCCGGCGTGCGGGCCCTGGTGCCTTCCCGCCGCGCCTTCTGTTTTCGCTGTTCAGTAGGCTGCTCGGTCTTCTCGCCGGCCATCGCTCACGCTTTTTCGCTCAGACGACGCCGCTGCCGAGCGCGCCCTCGATCGTCCTCATCGACCAGCCCACCGCGGCGAGGTACGCCTTGGCCAGCTCCCCGGAGGAGACCGGCGACGCGGCCAGGGCCTGCTCGTCGGCGAGCTCGTAGGCGCGGACCACGGCGAGCACCTGGCCCAGCCGGCCGTGCCCGTCGACGAGCGCCTCCACCACCTCGACGGTCAGCGGCAGGCGCGAGGCGATCTCGGCGATCGGCTCGGAGATCAGCTCGGCCACGCCGGCCAGCAGCCCGACGGTGAACGCCGCCTCGCCCGACAGCCCGAGCCGCTCGGCCACCGTCTGGCACAGCCGGGCCCGGGCCATCGTGGCCGACAGCTGCTCCTCGCCGGCCGACTCGGCCACGTCGCTGACCAACATGAGTGCCGCCCACTGCCGGATCTTGGCCGAGCCCAGCAGCACCACCGCGTCGCGCACCGAGGCGACCTTGCGGGGCAGGCCGCTGGCCGCCGAGTTGGTCGCGCGCAGCACCCGGTAGGACAGCGCCGGGTCGCTCTGCACGATCGAGACGACCCTGGTCAGGTCCGCGTCCTCGGCGGTCACCGCGCCGAGCAGTTCCAGGCGGCGCAGCCGCGACGGGGAGAGCGCGACCGCGCTGAGCACCTGCGGGCGGCCGACCGCGTAGCCCTGCAGCAGGTCGAAACCGAACCGCTTGGCCAGCAGGATGTGCTCCTCGGTCTCCAGGCGCTCGGCGACGAGCTTCACCCCGGGGAATCGCCGGCACTGGTCGACCACCACGGCGAGCTCCTCCGGCTCGCGGATCAGCAGGTCCAGCTTCACGTAGGCGGCCAGGCCGAGCAGCCGCTCGTGGCCGAGGCCGAAGACGAAGTCGTCGAGGGCGATCTCGTACCCCTGCTCGACCAGCCGCGCCGTGCCCGACAGCACCGCCGAGTCGATCTCCACCGTCTCCAGGATCTCGAGGATGGCGTGGTCGGGGTCGAAGGGCAGCGGCAGGTCGCCGACGAGGAACTCGCGGGTCAGGTTGATGAAGCACTTGCGCCCGCCGACCAGCTGCTCCAGCCCGAACTCGGTGAACGCGTTGACGATGACCTGGCTGGTCGCGTAGGAGCTGCGGCGGGTCGCCTCGATGTCGTCGGCGGCGCCGCGGAAGAGCAGCTCGTAGCCCATGACGTGGCCGCCCCAGTCGTAGATGGGCTGACGGCCGATGTGCACCAGCTGGGTGGAGTCGGCGCGAGGGGAGGGCGTTGCTGCGGGCTGCACGCCCGGAGGATCGGCATCCGGCGCTGCAACCAAAGGAAAACCCTCAGAAGTACCCGTTCGGCACCGATCAGGGGGACAGCGACCGAGGGAGAGAGGAACCGCACGCGGTGCCGAAGCGGCTTTCGCAGTACATCGTGCCGATCGGCATCGTCCTGATCATCCTCATGATGGTCGTACCGCTGCCGTCGTTCATCCTCGACACGCTGATCGCCGCGAACATCACGCTGGCGCTGGTCATCGTCCTGGTCAGCATGTACGTCAAGCGGCCGCTGGAGTTCTCCTCGTTCCCGTCGCTGCTGCTCATCGCCACGCTGTTCCGGCTGGCCCTCAACATCAGCGCGACCCGGCTGGTGCTCACCAACGGCTTCGCCGGCCACGTCATCGACGCGTTCGGCCACTTCGTCGTCGGCGGCTCGCTCATCGTCGGCCTGGTCATCTTCCTGATCCTGTTCATTATCCAGTTCATCGTCATCACCAAGGGCGCCGAGCGGGTGGCCGAGGTCGGCGCCCGGTTCACCCTCGACGCGATGCCCGGCAAGCAGATGGCGATCGACGCCGACCTCAACGCCGGGCTCATCGACGAGAACACCGCCCGCAAGCGCCGCGGCGAGATCACCGCCGAGGCGAGCTTCTACGGCGCCATGGACGGTGCCTCGAAGTTCGTCAAGGGCGACGCCATCGCCGCCATGATCATCACGGCGGTCAACCTCATCGGCGGCTTCGCGATCGGCATGCTGCAGCGCGGGCTGTCGCCGCAGGACTCGATCTCGACGTACTCCCTGCTGTCCGTCGGCGACGGCCTGGTCTCGCAGATCCCGGCGCTGCTGCTGTCGGTGGCGACCGGCCTCATCGTGACCCGCTCGGCCAACGACGGCGACATGGGCACCACGGTGAGCCGCCAGCTCAGCCAGAACCGCCGCGCCCTGCAGATCGGCGGCGGCGCGGCCCTGGCCCTGTGCCTGGTGCCCGGCCTGCCCAAGCTGCCGTTCCTGCTGGCCGGCGGGGTGGTGCTGCTCATCTCGGCCCGGCTGCCCAAGCAGACCGAGCCCACCGCCGAGGAGCAGGCCGCGGCCGAGGCCGAGGCCGAACTGCCGCCGCCGGACCCGACGGAGACGCTCATGGGCGAGATGCGGGTCGACCCGCTGGAGCTCGCCCTGGCCCCCGACCTGGTCGACCTCGTCGACGCGAGCGGCGGCGACCTGCTGGAGCGGGTGCGGGCCCTGCGGCGCAAGGTCGCCCTGGAGCTGGGCATCGTGATGCCGCCCGTGCGCACGCGCGACGACCTGGAGCTGCCGCTGTCGACGTACGTGGTGCGCATCAGCGGCGTCGAGGTCGGCCGCGGCCAGGCCCCGCCGGGCACCGTGCTGGCCATCGGCGACGGCCTCGACTTCCTGCCCGGCCGGGCAGGGGTCGAGCCCGTCTTCGGCCTGGCCGGCAAGTGGATCCCGGCCGAGCTGCGCCACCAGGCCGACCTCACCGGGGCCACGGTGGTCGACCGGGCCTCGGTCATCATCACGCACCTCGCCGAGATCGTGCGCATCCACGCCAGCCGGCTGCTCGGCCGCGAGGACGTACGCGCGCTGACCGAGGTCGTCAAGCGCAGCAACCCCGCCGTCGTGGAGGAGCTGACCCCGTCGGCGCTCAGCCTCGGCCAGGTGCAGCAGGTGCTGCAGGGCATGCTCGACGAGGGCGTGCCCATCCGCGACCTCGTGCGCATCTTCGAGTCCCTGTCGCTGCAGGCCAAGCAGTCGACCGACGCGGACTCGCTGCTGGAGGCGGCCCGGGCCTCGCTCGGCCCGGCGATCGCCAACCGCTACTCGCACGACGGCATGCTCACCGCCATCACGCTGGAGCCGCGGTTGGAGCAGCAACTGCTGGAATCGATGCGCCCGACCGACAACGGATTGCAGCTGCTCATCGACACCGCGCGCGCCGAGGCCATGCTGGCCGACCTCACGCGCCTCACCGAACAGGGCGAGGAACGCGGCGTGAGCCCGGTCCTCGTATGTTCCCCACAACTGCGCAACGCGCTGCGCCGCCTGGTGCAGATGGCGCTTCCGCGTTTGCCGGTTTTGTCGTACTCAGAGATCACCGGGAGTACGCTGCGAATTGAGACTATTGGGGTGGTGAACGGTGCCTACCCGGTTGCTGCTTGAGGGTCGTGACCTCGAAGAACTGCTCGCGCAAGTCCGCGACGAGCACGGGCCCGACGCTGTCATCATCTCGGCGGAAAAGGTCCGCTCCGGTGGCGTCGGCGGCCTTTTCGGCACCCAGAAATATGAGCTGACGGTCGAGGTCCCCGACGCCGGCGACATTCCGTCCGCCGCCGCTGGTTCAACTCAACCACCAACCGCCGAGCCCGGCCAAGCCGACACGCCGAAACGCCAGATCACCATCGAGGATCTGGCCGCGATGGCCGACGCCGCGGAGCGCCGGGGCGAGAATCCGACGGCGACTTCCGCATTCGCCGAATTGCTCGCCGAGGCGCAGCAGGAAACGCAACACCCGGCCGCGGTACCGTACGAGCGCCCCGCCACCGCCGCCGACGCCCTCAGCCGCTTGCTGGGCGGCGAGCCCCCGGCCGGCAAGGCACCGACGAAGTCCAAGTCCAACCCGGCGAAGTCCGCGACCGGCAAAACACCTCCGCCGCCGCCCGGTGCCACTCCTTCCGGGGCCGCCGCCGCTTCAGGACCCGCTGTTCCTTCCGGGGCCGCCGCTCCTTCCGGCGCGGCCGCTCCTTCCGGGGCCGCCGCCTCAGGTGCCGCCACTCCTTCCAGGGCCGCCGCCGCTTCAGGTGCCGCCACTCCCTCCAGCGCCGCCACTCCCTCCAGCGCCGCCGCTACCTCCGGGGCCGCCGCTACTTCCGGCGCGGCTGAGCCGCCCGGGCCGGCCCGGGCGGCTGGGGCCGGAACCGCCGTGCCACCCGGATCACCGCGGACCACCACAGGGGCGGCCACCGCCGAGAACGCCGCACCGCCCGGACCGCCACGGACCGCCGCGACCGCCGCCGGTGCGGCCACCGCTGGAAACGGCGCGCCGACAGGATTGCCGCGAGGCGGCGCACCCTCGTCGGCCGTGCCCTCGCTCCGTACCGCGTCACCGCCGGGAACGCCCACGTCCGGCGGACCGTTTGGGCCCGCGGCGGGGAAGCCTGCAGAGTCCACGGCGCCGTCGGTGCGTCCTTTCCGGCCCGGCGCCGACCAGCCGGTGGCGAAGCTCGGCGCCACCCAGGCCGGCCGCCAGGGCGCCCCCGCCGAGGCAACCCCAGCCAAGCCGACCGGTCCCACCGGAGGCAAGCCGCCCGAACTACGCGCCACGACCTGGACCCCGGCAACGCCCCCGGCCCTGGCGACCCACCACCTGCCGAATCCCGAGGATGCCGACTGGAGCGACCTCGACCGGCTGGGCGCCCAGGACTGGGACGTGCCCACGCCCGCCGACTGGTCCCCCGACGACGTCTGGGCCGCGGCCAGCCAGTGGGGCGTGCGCGCCGCAAGCACCCCGGAACAACCGGCGACCGGCTCCGGCTGGGGCCCGCCCCCACCCTCGGCCACGCCCGGCAACGCACCACACGCAACCACGCCCGACTGGGGCCCGCCCCCACCATCGGGCACCCCCGGCACCACACCACACGCGACCACGCCCGTCTGGGGCCCACCACCACCATCGGCCACACCCGGCAACGCACCACACGCAACCACGCCCAACTGGGGCCCACCACCACCATCGGGCACCCCCGGCACCGCGGCGCACAGGACCACGGCGGGCGGCGCAACGCACGCGGCCACATCCGGCTGGGGGCCACTGCCGCCGGTCGGGTCGCCGATGCCACGTAGGCGGCGATCTCGTCGTCGTCGGGCTCGGCGAAGTGCACGGTCGTGGCCACGACGGCCTC
>NZ_JBFAZW010000196.1:0-10846 GCF_040682015.1 Dactylosporangium sp. NPDC051485 | reverse complement strand
GGCAACACCCCGGACGGCCGCCGCGCCGGTGAGCCGTTCGCGCCCGGCGCCAACCCGATGAACGGCCGCGACGCGCACGGCATGGCCGCCTCGGCGATCTCGGTCGCCAAGCTGCCGTATGCGTCGGCGCGTGACGGCATCTCGCTCACCAGCACGGTCACCCCGGCCGGCCTCGGCCGTGGGGACGAGGAGCGCGCCGCGAACCTCGCCGGCCTGCTGGACGCCTACATGGGCGCGGGCGGGTTCCACCTCAACGTCAACGTCCTGGACCGGGCGACGCTCCTGGACGCGATGGCGCACCCGGAAAAGTACCCCCAGCTGACGATCCGCGTGTCGGGCTACGCGGTGAACTTCGTCAAGCTGACCCCGGAGCAGCAGCGCGACGTCATCGGCCGAACCTTCCACGGTTCACGCTGAAGCTGACCGGCGGGCAGAGTCGACACTGGACTTCGCCCGCCGGCCCGCGGCGACGGTCAGTCCCGCGGCGGCCTGGGCTCCAGCGCGAACACGGCGGTGCGCACCCCCCGGATGATCCGGTCGAGCTCGTCGATGCCGGCGGAGATGCCGTCCCGGGTGTCCGGGCTGGTGCTGCGCGCGGCCGTGCCCTGCAGCGACAATCCAACCGCGAAGAGATCCCGGATGAGGGTTTCCTGCAGGTCGGTGGCGATGCGCTGGCGCTCCTCGAGCGTCTTGATCTGCTCGTTGTCCCGGCGCAGGGCCGCCACGTCCAGCGCCAGGCCGGCGTGCGCGGCGAACGCGCTGAACTGCTCGAGGTCGCCGCGATCGAATCGGGCCTCGCCGCGGCGTTGGGCGACGGCGAGCACGCCATGCAGGCCATGGTTGCCGACCACCGGGGCGACCATGATCGGGCCCAGCTCCGGAACCACCGCGACCGCCGTGGCGGTCAGCGGGTCGTTCGACGGATCGGCGAGGAGGACCGGCTCGCCGCTGACCAGTACGCTGTCGGCCGGCGTGCCGGCGACCGGCACGGAGCGGCCGTGCCACGGCTCCAGCAGACCGACGCCGAGGGTGACGCGCAGGTCCGGCGTCGCGTCGTCCGGCGGGGCGGCAAAGGCCGCACCCGACGCGCCGGCCGCCTGCAGCGCGCAGTTGGCGAGGCAGCGGCGAGCCTGGTCGCTGTCGGCGCCGCGGAACAGCTCGGTGGTGACCGCGGTCATGGCCTCCTGCCAGTGGCGGTGCCGTCGGGCCTCCTCGAACAGGGTGGCGTTCTCGATGGCCACGCCGGCCGCGCCGGCCAGCGCCTTGACGACGTCCTCGTCGTCGCGGCTGAACTGCGCCGCGCCCTGCTTCTCCGCCAGGTAGAGGTTGCCGAAGACCCGGTCCCGCACGCGGATCGGCACGCCGAGGAAGCTGTGCATGGGTGGATGATCGTCCGGGAATCCCGACGATGCCGGATGCTCGGCGATGTCTGCGAGCCGGATCGGCTGAGGGTCCTCCACCAGGGCTCCGAGCAGGCCCTTGCCCTGGGGCAGGTCACCGATGCGGTCCACCACGTCGGGCGCCATGCCATCGTGCAGGAATCGGACCAGCTGCCCGTCCTGGATGACGCCGAGCGCCGCATAGCGGGCGTCCACGAGGCTGCGGGCGGCCGCGACGATCTGCCGCAGGACCTGCTCGAGGTCCACCCCCTGCGCGATGTCCAGGTTGGCCCGCAGCAGGCCCCGCAACCGCCCCTGCGTGTGCTGGACGTCGCGGATCCGCTCGATCAGCTGTTCGAGCAGCTCATCGAGCTCGAGCCGCGCCGCCACCACGAACCCGACATCGTTCATCCCGCCTCCCCTTCTTGGGCACCAGTCTGCCGGTGCGGGAGGCGGAATCGCCAGAGAGTCCGCCGTGATCTATCGCTCGATGTATGGGTTTGTGCGGTTTTGTCGTCGGCTGGTGATCGGTGGTGGCCGACCGATAATAAATAGAGCTTGATAGATGGAAGCAAGTGCCGTAGAGTGACCGGCGGGACCGGCGTCTTCCCCCGTGGATGCCGGTCCCCTTCTAGGTCCGGGCCGTTTCAGCCTTTCAGCGTGACGCGCAGCGTCGACAGGGACCGGCTGCGGAACGAGCGGCGCCACGCGGGGCCGTCAGACGGCTCCGCCAAGGTCAGGCGCGGGTGGCGCCGAAGCAGTTCACCGATGGCCACATCGGTCTCCAGGATGGCCAGCGCCGCGCCGAGGCAGTGGTGCGGACCGTGGCCAAGGCCCAGGTGCGGCGCGCTCGGGCGGCGCAGCCGGAACGCGTCCGGGTCCTCGACGACCGACGGGTCGCGGTTCGCGGCGGCCAGGCTCAGCAGGACCGTGGCGCCTTGGGGGATCGTCGCCGGGCCGTAGGTCAGGTCTTCCAGGGCGAACCGGCGGATCGACAGCTGCGCCGCGGGCTCGTGCCGCAGGGTCTCGTCGATCGCGGCCCGGCGCAGGTCGGCATCGTCGCGGACGTCGTCGAGCAGGTGCGGGTGCCGCAGCAGGGCCAGGGCGCAGTTGCCGATCAGGTTGATCGAGTTCTCGTAGCCGGCGAAGATCGTCAGGAAAGCCAGCGACGTGAGCTCCTCCTCGCTGAGGTGGTCGTCGGCGTCGTGCGCCGTAATCATCGCGGTCAGCAGGTCGTCGGTGGGCTCGGCGCGTTTACGGCGGATGAGCTCCACCAGGAACTGTTCGATCGCCATGACCGCGCGGGCCGGGGCCTTCGGGTCCTCGGGCGGCGGGCTCAAGAGGGTGTTGGTCCAGACGCGCATCTGGTCCACGTCGGCGTCGGGCAGGCCCAGCATGTCGCAGATCGTCGCGATCGACAGCGGCGTGGCGTAGCCGCTCACCAGGTCGGCGTCGGTGTCCGCGGCGAGGCGGTCGAGCAGGTCGTTCGCGGTCCGCTGGACACGCGGGCGGAGCGCCTCGACCCGGCGCGGGGTGAACGCCGGTGCGACCAGCCGGCGGATCCGGGTGTGGTCCGGCGCGTCCATGTTGAGCAGGTTAGCGTCCAGCCTCGGCGGGAGCGAGAAGCCGGCCCAGCCGCCGCCGGAGTTGCGCTTGTCGAGCGAGAGCCGTGGGTCGGCGAGCGCGGCGCGCACATCCTCGTAGCGGGTCAGCAGCCAGACCGGCGAACCGTCGGGCAGCGTCAAGCGGTGGGCGGGCCCGCTGGCGCGCAGCTTGCCGTACAACCCGTGCGGGTCCGCGAGCAGCGCGTCCATCGCGGTGGTGGTCATGTGTGGCTCCCGATCTGGCTGGTGCCGGCCGGGTCGCCGGCGGCTGGATTCCATGATTCGCGCAGTGCCCCGGCGACATCGACGAGCCGGTGCACCTCCGCGGCGAAGTCCTCGTGGCCGGCGCCGAACGCGGGCGGCTGCGGACCAGCGCCGTCCGGGCTCGCCGCACGGGGGCCGGTGTCCGGCAGCGTGGCACGCCAGGCGTCCCAGCGTGCCCGCCGCCGTTGCTCGTCGGCGCGTTGTGCCCCATCGGCGGTACCGTCCGGCACCGGCGTGTCCAGACGTGCCCGGCGCTCCGCCTCGTATGCGAGGCAGGCCGCCAGGATGTGCGCGGCGCGCACGGCGGCAGCACGGGGCGGGTCGGCGATCGCCGCCGCGGCCACGGTGTCGCTCATGTGGTGGCGCAACTGGCGGATGCCGTCGCCGATCTCGACCACCCGCCGCCGCAGCCGCCGGTCTACGTGGCGCAGGACGCCGCGGTCCGGCGAAGCCGACGGGTCCAGCACGACCTCGGGGACGGTGACGGTGATCGCTTCCCACAGCGGATACAGCTGACGCAACGCTCGACGCTGCACGTGCCATGCGGCAATGCGCGACAGCCGCGGGCCGAACGACGGCAGCGTCAGGCCGACGATGACGAGCATCGCACCGAGCGCGGCGAAGATCGGCACGAGCGCTTCGAGCCGCTTCGGGTCGGTGCCGAGCAGACCCTCGACAAGGGTCGCCGCGCGGACCGCGCAGTACAGCAGGCCGAGGCCGGCACCGGCGGCGGTCAGCCGCAGGCCGCGGCTGAGCCACACGCGGCCGGCGGCGCGCGCGTAGGGCAGGCACAGCCGGACGATGTCGGTGAAGCCGAGCGACACCATCGCGATGTAGCAGCCGAGGTAGGCCGCATAGACCGGGTCCCGGGCGTAGGTCGCGGCGGCGTCGGTCGGATCCTCGCCCTGCCGGCCGGCGGCGGTGAACAGCACCGTCATCGCGATGAGGACGCCCAGCACCCAGGCGATCCGCCAGCGTGCCCGCCGCCAGCCCCCGGGGTGCGGATGCGTCCAGAAGATGATGATGCACTGGATCGTGCCCGAGAAGGCGATGACGCAGCCCTGGCTGATGAGCAGCGACAGGTTGGGGATCGCCGCGGCCCGGTCGATCCGCGCCCACACCGCGGGGGTCGACACGGTGAAGATGACGCCGAGCAGCGCGAACGCCGCGCCGACGGAGTACAGCGACGGATCCCGCGGATCCTGGCGCAGGCCCCGCCCGAGCCGGTAGGCCAGCGCTGCCCAGGCGAGGGCGGCGGCGAGCGGATACAGCACGCCGTTCACGCCGGCCTCATTGCTGATCTCCGAGCGCCCGTTCGATGCGGGTGATGACGCCGGCGGCGCGCTCGGGCACGTCCCACCGCTGTTCACCGCGCCACGGGTTGAGCAGTTCGAACAGTTCGGTGCCGAGTTCCTCGGCCTCGCGCTCGGCGGCACCCTCGAAACAGGTGCGGGCGAGCGTGCCCTCAACCTGGTCGCCGAGGGTGGCGCGCACCGCCGCCGGATCGAGGTTGGGCAGCAGCCGCCGGATGGCTTCGGGATCGTCGAGTTCGCGCAGATGGTGGCCGTGGACGAGATGGGCGAGTTCGTGACACAGCACCATGTCGCGCAGCCAGCGCGGCGCGGCGGCGTCGATGATGATGCTCAGGCTCGTCGCGCGCACCGCGACCCAGCCGCTGGGCAGCTCGGGCGGCATCGCCACGTAGAGCCGGTGGATCGGCTTGCCCACGCGCTCGCTGACGACGTCGCAGAGGGAGTCCGGGGTGACGTGCCTCGGCAGGGACAGCCCGGCGACGACGCTGCTGCGCCGGCGCGGCCGTGCCCATCTCATCCGTCCACCGCTTCGTTCATCCTCCACAACGGCACGTGGCGGTCGCGCCCACACCGCGACCAGGTGCTGGGTCACGCCGGCGTCTCCGGCGAACCCTGGCCGGGCGAGTCGGGATGCTCGATGCCTTCCAGCTCGAGCAGCTGCGCCAGCACGGAGTTGAGCGCGTGCTGGCTGGCCGAGGACAGCCCGGTGCGGCCGATGACGTCACGCAGGACGACCTTCCGCACGTTCAGCTCGCGCATGGTGCGCAGGCGCGAGAGGTCGCTCTCGACGTCATCCAGCGCCGGGTCGTCGTCGGCAGAGACGAGATAGGTCGTCGGTACGCCGAACGCCAGCGCGAGCGCCTTGAGGTGGCTCAGCCGCGGGTCGGTGGCCTTGCCGCTGCGCAGCTCGCCGATATACGCCCCGCTGATGGTGACCGGCGCGTCCATCTCCTGCTTGAGCCGGTCGGCGAGCGCTCCCTTGTTGATCCGCTCGGCGATCTCGCTGTTGAAATACTCCCCGTCGGAGCGGGCGCGGTTGGCGCCGTCGTTGGGCTTGAAGGTCGCGAAGAGCAGATTCAGGCGATCTGCCAGGGAGCGTCGTCTCTCCATGGCTGGCTCCCACCGTCCTGGCCTGGCGCTGCCAGATCAGGCCACGTCCGCGTCCGCACCGGACGATCTTCGATCAACAGCTGTGGTGCACAAGTATAGGGCACCGTCAGTACCTGGACCGCCCCGCCGTTCTGCGCAACCGGGCGTAACCCGCACCGCCCCGGCAAAACACACGTTGACAGACGCCTATCTATCGGGCGTATTCTCGGACCGTTGCGCGAAACGCATGTTGAATGATTCGGCGTAACACGCAACGTGTGTGAAGTGGCCAGCGTATCGGTGGAAGGTGCGGCACGTCGGTGCAGGCAACGGGGGGTGCCTTCCACTCGCACGCCCGGACGCCGCAGTCGGCTGCCCGACGATACGGCGTCACCGTCTAGTGCGGCTGATACGTTCGGCGGCCGAGTCGCGACCCGGCCCCCGAAGGAACCCATGAGCCGCATCTGGTACCTCATTCCCGCCTGTCTCGCCGCCGCCGGCCTTCTGCTGTTCGGCATCGCCGCGGGCTCGGGCGGCGGGCTGTCGCCGCGCTCCTACGTGGCCGGGCACTACCAGCGCACCGCCGCGCGCGACATCGGCGGGGAGGCGCTCGCGTACACCAGCGGCCGGCCGCCCAGCAAGGTCGCCGAGGAGATCTCGCGGGCGTGGTCACCGGCCGGGCGGTACGCCGACGGCTCCGGCGTCTACCTGCGCTACTCCACCGACTCGGTCGTGCTGCGGCCCGACGGCACCGGCACGCTGATCCTGGTGGAGCCGGTGCGTACCGCCTACCGCCGCTACGCCGGCACGCTGGGCGACAGCGGCTGGTCGAACCGGAGCGGTGGCTGATGCGCCGCCAGAAGATCATCGACATCGTCTGGACGAGCGTGACCGGCGTCGTCATGGCCGGCACGGTCGCGTACGTCATGACGCACACCGGCCACGACGACGGGTCCGGGCACCATGCCGCCGCCCAGTCCGTCGCCGACGACCTCACCCGCGCCGCGGAGGCGCACGGCATCTGCTACGGCTGGCACCTGCTGGACGACAAGACCCCGGTCAGCTCCGGGTCCAACCTCGGCGTCGGGGCGCGCGTCGCCGAGCACCCGGACCGTTGCCCGAAATGGATCGAGCTCCGCGGTACCTACCACGACTACCCGGACAACAGCCAGTTCGAGGACTATGCCGAGTACACGATCGCGACCAGCGCCGCGCTCGGCAAGGGACTGGACCCCGCCGGTCTGGAGCGGCTGGACGCCGGGACCAACCGGCTGCTGGACGACCCGCGCGGCACGATCCTCGACGCCGCCGAGGTGCTGCCGCTGCTCGCGCTGGAGGCGGGCATGACCGCCACCCCCGTGCCGGAGCGGGCCGCGACGGGCGCCCCGCGACCGGTCGCCGAGGGCGGCAGCGACTTCCTGCGGGACCGGTGGGTGCTGCTGCTGATCGGCGGCGCGCTCCTGCTCGCGGCGGCCGGCGCGACGGTGCTGCTGCGCCTGCTGTCCCGGCTTCTGGTGACGGCACCCGCGACCGGGCGGCCGCGCGATACCGGGCCGAGGCCGAGTGGGACGACCGGCACGAGGCCGCGCGCCACCCGGTCGGCCGACCGGAAACCGTCGCCTTGAACTCAAAGATCCGCCACCCCGATTACCCGGCCTTGGCCGGGTAGTCAAGCTGCTAGTGGGGCTGTTCATGGACCACCCACAGCGTCGGGGGTGAGGGGAGAACAACCGATGAACCGGCCTACGGCGACCCGGGTGAGCGACCGCACCGTCAAGCCCGCGGTCGATGACGACGAGCTAGAGCGGCACGTGCCCGATGCGGAGCATCTGGTCGCGGAGGCGGTGGCCCTGGCGACCGCCCAGGATGCGGACCCCGAGCTGGTCGCGCAGTACTGGCGCCTGGTGCCGGACGAGGAGCTCGCCGGCTGCGAGGCGGCGAAGATCGTTGCCGCCACGCGGTCGCATCTGGAGCTGGCCCAGCAGCGGGTGCCCGGCGAGCTGAAGCTGCGCCTGGGCATGAGTGTTACCGGCGGCACGGCGCTGGAGATCGCCACCGACGAGATGCCGTTCCTCGTCGACTCGGTCACGAGTGCGCTGTCGGCGCGCAATCTCGACGTGAACATGCTGGTGCACCCGCTCGTCGTCGTGCGGCGGGCGCCGCTGGGCGCGCTGGAGGAGGTCCGCGCCGGCCTGGAGCCGGAGGACGCCGCGCCGGGTGACATCGTCGAGAGCTGGATCCGCATCGAGGTGGACCTGATCCGGGACGAGGCCGATCTCGAGGGGCTGCGCAACGACCTGGCCCGGGTGCTCGAGGACGTACGCGAGGTGGTCGAGGACTGGCCCAAGATGCGCACCCAGGCACTCACCCTGGCCGACGGGCTCGGCAGCGCGAAGCTGCCGGTGCCGGCCAAGGACATCACCGACTCCGTCGAGCTGCTGCGCTGGCTGGTGGACGACCACTTCACGTTCCTGGGCTACCGGGAGTATCGGTTGACGAAGGGCGACGAGGGGGAGGAGCTGCTGCAGGCGGTGCTCGGCACGGGCCTGGGCATCCTGCGGTCCGACCAGACCCATCCGCGCGTGCTGAGCTCGATGACCGCTGAGTCCTACGCCAAGGCGCTGGAGAAGCGGCTGCTCATCATCACCAAGGCCAACTCGCGCGCCACGGTGCACCGCTCGGCGTACCTGGACTACATCGGCTTCAAGCAGTTCGACGTCAACGGCGAGGTGGTGGGGGAGAAGCGGTTCCTCGGGCTGTTCTCGTCGGCGGCCTACCGGACCAGCGTTCGTGACCTGCCGGTCGTCAAGCGCAAGGTCGCCGAGGTCGTCGAGCGCTCCGGGCTGTCCCCGCGCAGCCACTCCGGCAAGAACCTGCTGGAGACGCTGGAGACCTATCCGCGCGACGAGCTGTTCCAGATCACCACCGACGCGCTCTACCGGACCGTCATGGGCGTCCTGCGCCTGGCCGGCCGCCGCCAGCTGCGGCTGTTCCTGCGCCGCGACGCCTACGGCCGGTTCATCTCCTGCCTGGTCTACCTGCCCCGCGACCGGTTCACCACCGCCAACCGGCTGCGCATCCAGCAGATCCTGCTCGCCGAGCTCAACGGCATCGGGGTCGACTACACCACCCGGGTGAGCGAGTCGAAGTTCGCCCGCGTGCACTTCATCGTCCGCACCGAGCCCGGCAACCCGCCCGGCGACATCAACGTCGACCGTCTCACCGAGCGCCTCGCCGACGCCACCCGGCTGTGGGACGACGACTTCCGCCTGGTGCTGGAGCAAAGGCTCAACGACGAGCACCAGGCCAAGCAACTCCACAAGCGCTACGGCGGCGCGCTCTCGGACACGTACAAGGACGAGCACACGCCGAACGAAGCGGTGCAGGACGTCGCCAAGCTGGAGCTGCTCGACGAGCCGGGCCAGCTCGTGATGCACGTCTACCTCCGCCGCCAGGCCGAAAGCGACATCCGGTTCAAGGTGTTCCGCTACGGCGAGCCGATGATCCTCTCCGCCGTCCTGCCGGTGCTGCACTCCCTCGGCGTACGGGTCACCGACGAGCGGCCCTACGAGATCGCCCGCTCCGACGGCACCGTCTACCTCTACGACTTCGGCCTGCAACTGCCGCCCGGCTCGCGGGCGATCGTCGAGGCCCGCCCCCACCTGGAGAACGCGTTCTCCGCCACCTGGCACGGAGAGGCCGAGGTCGACAACTTCAACACCCTCGTGCTGAAGGCCAGGTTCACCTGGCGCGAGGTCGTCATCCTGCGGGCCTACGCGAAATATCTGCGCCAGGCCAGCACGGTGTTCTCGCAGGACTACATGGAGACGACGCTGCTGACCTATCCCTCGATCGCCGCGAAACTCGTGGACCTCTTCACGGCTCGCTTCGACCCGCAGCTGCACCTGTCCGAGACGGCGCGGTCGGAGTGGTCGAAGATGATGGTCGCGGCGATCAACGAGGACCTCGACACGGTCACCAGCCTCGACCAGGACCGCATCCTGCGCTCCTTCCTGCACCTGATCCAGGCCACCCTGCGCACGTCGTTCTTCCAGCGCGGCGACGGGGGGCGGCCGAAGTCGTACATCGCCTTCAAGCTCGACCCGCAGTCCATCCCCGACCTGCCGGCTCCGCGGCCCCGGTTCGAGATTTTCGTGTACTCGCCGCGGTTCGAGGGCGTGCACCTGCGCTTCGGCGCCGTCGCTCGCGGCGGCCTGCGTTGGTCCGACCGGCGCGAGGACTTCCGGACCGAGATCCTCGGCCTGGTCAAGGCGCAGATGGTCAAAAACGCGGTCATCGTGCCGACCGGCGCCAAGGGCGGGTTCGTCCTCAAGGAGAAGCCGGGCGACCGCAACGAAGCCGCCGAGTGCTACCAGCTGTTCATCTCGGCCCTGCTCGACGTCACCGACAACCTCGACGGCGGCAAGATCGTCGCCCCGCCCGACGTGGTGCGCCACGACCTCGACGACCCCTACCTGGTGGTCGCCGCCGACAAGGGCACGGCGACGTACTCGGACATCGCCAACGAGATCTCCATGCGGTACGGCTTCTGGCTCGGCGACGCGTTCGCCTCGGGCGGCTCGGCCGGGTACGACCACAAGAAGATGGGCATCACCGCCAAGGGCGCCTGGGAGTCGGTCAAGCGGCACTTCCGCGACCTGGGCGTGGACACCCAGACGACCGAGTTCACCGGCGTCGGCGTCGGCGACATGTCCGGCGACGTCTTCGGCAACGGGATGCTGCTCTCGCCGCACATCCGGCTCGTGGCCGCGTTCGACCACCGGCACATCTTCGTCGACCCGCGTCCCGACGCCGCGACGTCGTACGAGGAGCGGGCCCGGCTCTTCGCGCTGCCCCGGTCCTCCTGGGACGACTACGACAAGTCGCTGCTCTCGGCCGGCGGCGGTGTCTACTCGCGGGCGGCGAAGTCGATCCCGATCTCGGCGGAGGCGAGGGACGCGCTGGGGATCCCGCCGTCGGTCACGGCACTCACGCCCAACGAGCTGATGCACGCGATCCTGTCGGCCCCCGTCGACCTGCTCTGGAACGGCGGCATCGGCACCTACGTCAAGTCCACGGGCGAGTCGCACGCCGACGTCGGCGACAAGGCCAACGACTACGTCCGGGTCAACGGCCGCGAGCTGCGGGCCAAGGTGGTGGGGGAGGGCGGCAACCTGGGCCTGACCCAGCGCGGCCG
>NZ_JBFAZW010000195.1:0-11005 GCF_040682015.1 Dactylosporangium sp. NPDC051485 | reverse complement strand
GCCTGCTGGCCCGCGCCCTGACCTTCTTGCGCGGCGAACTACCACAGCCCCTGTGAACGAAGGTCCTCGTAAACGAAGCCCCTGAGACCCGACCGTCCAGCGCGGCCTGCAGGCCCTCGGCCAGGGAGCCGCCGGCCCGCAGGGTCTTGCCCAGGGCACGGAAGACGGTGCCGTACAGCGGGCCGGACGCCCCGCCGACCTTGGACAGCAGCGTCGTGCCGGTCTTGCCGAGCACGTCGCCGGCGCTGCCCGGGGCGAGGGAGTCCACGGCGGCGGCCGCGGCGTCGAAGCCCCGGCGCAGGTTGACGCCGTGGTCGCCGTCGCCGATCGCGGTGTCGAGCTCGGTCAGGCGATCGGCCTGCGAGCGCACCGCCACGGTGATGGCGGCGACCCACGCCCGCGCCAGTTCCTCGTCCATCACGCCGCCCAGCGCAGGGCGGGGGTGCGCACGGGCGCGTCCCACAGGCGCAGCAGCTCGTCGTCGGCCCGGCAGACGGTGAGGGAGACGCCGGTCATGTCGAGGCTGGTCACGTAGTTGCCGACCAGGCGACGGGCGATCGTCGCCCCGGCGGCCTCCAGCCTTCGCGAGATCTCGCCGAACATGAGGTACAACTCGATCAGAGGCGTCGCGCCGAGGCCGTTGACCAGGACGATCAGCGGCTCGGGGCCGACCGGCCCGGCCGCGGTCACCGCGTCGACGATCAGCTCGGCGATCTCGGCGGCGGGGCGCATCCGCTGCCGGCTGCGGCCGGGCTCACCGTGGATGCCGACGCCGACCTCGATCTCGTCGCCGGCCAGCTCGAAGCCCGGCCGGCCGGCGGCGGGGGTGGTGCCGGCGGCCAGCGCCACCGCGAAGGAGGCCGAGCGCTCGTTGACCAGCCGGCCCGCCGCGGCCACCGCGTCGAGGGCGGCGCCCTCCTCGGCCAGCGCCCCGGCGATCTTCTCGACCAGCAGCGTGGCGCCGGTGCCGCGCCGCCCGGCGGTCCAGGTGGAGTCCTCGACCGCGACGTCGTCGTCGACGAGGACCGTCTCCACCCGAAGCCCCTCCTCGTCGGCCAGCTCGGCCGCCATCTGGAAGTTCATGACGTCGCCGGTGTAGTTCTTGACCACGTGCACGACCCCCGCGCCGGCGTCGGCGGCCCTGGTCGCGGCCAGGATCTGGTCGGGCACGGGGGAGGTGAAGATCTCACCGGGGCAGGCGGCGTCGAGCATCCCCGGCCCGACGAACCCGGCGTGCAGCGGCTCGTGGCCCGAGCCGCCGCCGGAGATCAGCCCGACCTTGCCCGGGCGCGGCGCGTCCGCGCGCGCGACGTATTGCTCATCGAGGTCGACCCGCAGCTCGGGGTGGGCGGCGGCCAGCCCGGCGAGCGCCTCCCGGACGACGTCGGCCGGGTCGTTGATGAACTTTTTCATGCACATAGCATGCCTGGTATGGGGCCAATGGTGGGGATCGTGCTCGTGTCGCACAGCGAGCGGCTGGCGCACGGACTACGGGACATGCTCGTGCAGGTGGCAGGGGAGGAGGTGCCGATCGAGGCGGCCGGGGGTACCGATGACGGCGGGCTCGGCACCAGCTACGACCGCATCCTGGTGGCGATCGACCGGGCGGACCGCGGGGCCGGGGTGCTCGTGCTGACCGACCTCGGTAGCGCCGTGCTCACTGCGCGTACGGTCCTGGAGGACCGGGTGGCCAACGACGCCGTGCTCGTGGATGCTCCCTTCGTGGAGGGCGCCGTGGCGGCGGCGGTGCTGGCCGGCACCGGCGCCGGTCTCGACGAGGTGACCCAGGCGGCGGTGGAGGCCCGCGATGTCCGCAAGCTCTGAGCGCTCGGTGGTGCTGCCGGAGGACCTGCACGCCCGGCCGGCGGGGGCGTTGGTGCGGGTGGCGGCGCGGTTTCGCAGTACCGTCGAGGTGGTCTTCGGCGAGAAGATCGCGAACGCCCGCAGCGTGCTCGCGGTGATGGGGCTGGGTGCGACCGCGGGCTCCACGGTGCTCGTGCGGGCCGCCGGCGACGACGCTGCCGAGGCCATGGACGCGGTAGTCTCGGCGCTTGCTGACTGAACGTTCGGTTGCCCCCGACGCCACCGCGCTGCAGCGGCGCACCCTCGGACTGCTCGTCGGGACCCAGATCATCGGCGGGCTGGGCGTGGCCAGCGGCGTCTCCGTGGGTGCGCTGCTCGCCTCCTCCCTGGCGGGACCCTGGGCGGCCGGGCTGACCGGCAGCTGCGCGGTCGTCGGGGCGGCGCTGATCGCGATCCCGGCCACCCGCCTGATGCGCACCGGCGGGCGGCGGCCGGGCCTGGTGTTCGCGTACGGGCTCGGCTCCCTCGGCGCGCTGATCGTCGTCGCCGCCGTGCGGGCCTCCTCGGTGCCGCTGCTGTTCCTCGGCACGCTGCTGTTCGGCGGGGCGAGCGCGGCGAACCTGCAGGCCAGGTATGCGGCCACCGACCTGTCCGCGCCCGATCGGCGGGCCCGGCAGCTGTCCCTCGTGGTGTGGGCCACGACCGTCGGCGCCGTGGCCGGGCCGAACCTCGCGCCGCTGACCGATCGGCTGCTCGGGCGGTGGGGGATGCCGGAGTACGGCGGGCCGTTCCTCTTCAGCGTCGTCGCCTTCGCGTTCGCAGCGCTCGTGCTGCTCGCCGTGCTGCGGCCGGACCCGCTGCTCACCGCGCGGGCGCTGGCCGGTGAGCAGGCGCCGCCGGGCAAGGCGGTGTGGCGGGAGGCGGCGCGGACCATCCGCGACAGTGCGGGGGCCCGGACCGGGGTCGCCGCCGTGGCCGTCGGGCACGTGGTGATGGTCGGCGTGATGTCCATGACGCCGGTCCATATCGGGACATATGTGCACGACCACGGGGATCTGCTGCGCGTCGTCGGCCTGGTGATCAGCATCCACATCACCGGGATGTACGCCCTGTCGCCCGTCGTCGGATGGCTGGCCGACCGGGCCGGGCGCCGCGCGGTCATCCTCGGCGGCGTGGGTGTGCTCCTGCTTGCCTGCCTGCTCAGCGGTACCGCGGGAGGCCACACCTGGCGTCTGTCCATCGGCCTGGGGCTGCTGGGGCTGGGCTGGAGCGCCACGATGGTGGCCGGTTCGACGTTGTTGTCGGAGTCGGTACCGCTGGAGCATCGCGCCGGCGTGCAGGGGCTCTCCGACGTCCTCATGGGGGTGGCCGGGGCCTCGGCGGGGGTGCTGTCCGGCGTGGTGGTCGACCTGTTCGGGTACCCGGTGCTCACCCTGCTCGCCGGGTTGGCGGCGCTGCCACTGATCGCCCGGGTCCTCCGCCCGGTCCGTTAGGTTGGCAGGCGTGCGTCTGACGGATTTTTGGCAGCGGCTCGAGCAGGTGTTCGGGCCGGGGTACGCGAAGAGCATCGCCCATGATCAGGTGTTGTCGCAGCTGGGGGGCCGGACGATCGAGGAGGCCCTGGCGGGCGGCTTCGACACCGCCGACGTGTGGCGGGCTGTAGTCGACGCCTATCCGGAGCGTGTTCCCAGCCGCCTACGCTGATGTTTTTCGGCGTGTCGACCTGCGGATAGAACAGATGTACGGGTACTCTTCTCGCTCGTTGGGCTTCACGCCGGCCATTTTTGTCATACCCGGCGCCTAACGTGTCAGCGTGACCAAGCGAACGCCGACGAAGACCGCGAACCCAGGGGTGACGGACATGGCAGTGCAACCGGATCGGGAGAAGGCGCTGGGGCTCGCCCTCTCACAGATCGACAAGCAGTTCGGCAAGGGCTCCGTGATGCGGCTCGGCGAGCGTGTCCAGCAGCCGCAGGCGATCATCCCGACCGGCTCCATCGCCCTCGACGTGGCGCTGGGCATCGGTGGCCTGCCGCGCGGCCGGGTGATCGAGGTCTTCGGCCCGGAGTCCAGCGGTAAGACCACGGTTGCCCTGCACGCGATCGCCAACGCGCAGGCGCAGGGCGGCATCGCGGCCTTCATCGACGCCGAGCACGCGCTCGACCCCGACTACGCCAAGGCCCTGGGCGTGGACACCGACGCGCTGCTGGTCTCCCAGCCCGACACCGGTGAGCAGGCCCTCGAGATCGTCGACATGCTGGTGCGCTCCGGCGCCCTCGACATCATCGTCATCGACTCCGTCGCCGCCCTCGTGCCGCGCGCCGAGATCGAGGGCGAGATGGGCGACAGCCACGTCGGCCTCCAGGCCCGCCTCATGAGCCAGGCCCTGCGCAAGATCACCGGCGCCCTCAACAACTCCGGCACCACCGCGATCTTCATCAACCAGCTCCGCGAGAAGATCGGCGTGATGTTCGGCAGCCCGGAGACCACGACCGGTGGCCGCGCGCTCAAGTTCTACGCCTCGGTCCGCCTCGACGTGCGCCGCATCGAGAGCCTGAAGGACGGCACCGACGTGGTGGGCAACCGCACCCGCGTCAAGGTCGTGAAGAACAAGGTCGCCTCGCCCTTCAAGCAGGCCGAGTTCGACATCATGTACGGCAAGGGCATCTCCCGCGAGGGCTCGCTCATCGACGTGGGCGTCGAGCAGACCATCATCCGCAAGTCGGGCGCCTGGTATACGTACGACGGCGACCAGCTCGGCCAGGGCAAGGAGAACTCGCGCAAGTTCCTGCGCGACAACCCCGACGTCGCCGCCGAGATCGAGAAGAAGATCAAGGAGAAGCTGGGCGTCGGCGTCGGGCAGTCCAGCGACGCGGCCGGCGGCCCCGCGGCCACCCCGGTCGACTTCTGACATCGGCGCTTGGTCACCCGGCGCGCCGGCCGGCTCCGGTCGGCCGGCGCGCGGACCCGGTGTTCTGTTTTGAGCGCCCTGGTTTTTGGTGATGGGCGGCTCGGTCGCCCCGATCGGTTGTTAGATGGTGGGCGGCTCGGTCGCCCTGATCGCAGAGCGTGGCGCTCTGCCCGTGACCCCCGGTGCCGTCTTGGTGGGCCAAGCCGCTCGGCCGGCACCGGGTCTCGACTGGCGGAGGTGTGTCGATGGCCGGCGGGGATGACGCCGCCGCCGCTGAACCCTTGTTCGGCGGACCCGACGACGAGGTGAACCCGTGGCTCGCGGCCGACGGCCCTTCGGGGCGGCCCGCCGGGGCTGGTGGGGCTGGTGGGGCACCGCGCGCCCGGCGTGAGCCGCCGGTGCTGCCCGCGATGCCGACCGGGCCGGCGGTGCCGGTCGTTCCGGTGGCCCCGGTTGCGCCCTGGGACGACCCGGGTGGCGACAACCCCTGGGCCGCGGCCGGTAGCTCCTCGACGCCGGGGACTTCTTCGCGGCCGCGCGGCTCCTCGTCCCGTTCGGCCTCCGACCCTTCCTCGCCCTGGGCCCGATCGTCGGCCCCGCGTGGTTCCTCGTCCCGGTCGTCGCGGGTCTCCGCTTCGGGCTTGTCAGCTTCTTCAGGCTCGCCTGTCTCTTCGGGCTCGCCAGCTTTTCCGGGCTTGCCTGCTTCTTCGGGCTCGCCAGCTTTTCCGGGCTTGCCTGCTTCTTCGGGCTCGCCAGCTTTTCCGGGCTTGCCAGCTTCGTCGGGCTTGCCTGGCTCTCCGGGTGCGTTGGGCTCGTCGGGTGTGGACGCGGACGGGTCTGGCGCCGGAGACGGCCAGGCCTTCGTGGATCGCCCCTTCTTGGAGCGTTCTTCCCCGGATCCTTCCTTTTCGGGCAGGTCTCGCTCGGGTGGGTTCGATTCGGGCGGGCTCGGCTCGGGTGGGTTCAGCTCGGGTGGGTTCGGCTTGGAGGGCCTTGACTCGGGCAAATCGGAAATGTCCGAAAGTGCCGAGGACGGGGAGCGGTCGAAGGGTCGGTACGGGAAGCGCGAGGGCCGCGGCCGCCGTCGGGACCGGACGGACACGCCTGCGCCAGCGCCCGCTGATCCGCGCGAGGTGGCGAGGGAGATCTGCCTGAGGCAGCTGGCCGTACGCCCCCGAACCCGGGCTGAGCTCGCCACCGCGATGCGCAAGCGAGGCGTGGAGGAGGACGTCGCCAAGGAGATCCTCGACCGGTACGACGAGGTGGGCATCATCGACGACGCCGCCTTCGCCCACGCGTGGGTCGCCAGCCGCCACCACGGCCGCGGCCTGGCCCGCCGTGCGCTGGCCGGCGAACTGCGCCGCAAGGGGGTGGCCCCGGACGAGGTCGGCGAGGCCCTCGAGCAGATCGCCCCGGACGTCGAGGAGGAGACCGCCCGCGCCTTGGTCGTAAGGCGCCTGCGCACCGAGACCCGAGCCACCCCGGAGGCCGTCTTCCGGAGACTGGTCGCCATGCTCGGCCGCAAGGGGTACCCGCCGGGCCTGGCCATCCGGGTGGTCAAGGAGGCCATGGCGGAGCGCGAGGACGCCGCCGAGTTCGCCGACGGCATCGACCCGGACACCCTGGCCGACGCCGCCATGGACCCCGACACCCAGTAGACCGCCGGCGCGTCCACGACCGGCCCGCTCGCCTCGGGGTCAGCACTCGCGCGCCCGCCGTCCCGGGGTCAGCACTCGGCGCGCCCGCCGCCCCGGGAATCAGGCTTCCGGCGCTGCATGTCCCGCCCGCGGAGGGCCCAGAGCAACCCGGCAAATCGCGCCTCACGTCGCTTGCCCTATGTCTCCAGGGCCCATGGCTCGGGCCTCACGACTCTGAGTCTCACGTCTCCGCGCCCGCGCCTTCGTGCACCGCGCAGGGCTCCCCGGCCCGCCCCGCTTCAGTGCCGCGTGTGCTGTCCGAGCCGTCCGTCAGGAAAGCATGGACGGGTGGCGCCAGGTAGCGATCTGACTCAGTGCGTCTGACGTGCGGTTATCGGGGCATAAGGGACGGCCTGGCGTGACGGGTGTCGATGCCGCTGTTGGTCTCCGATACGGTCTGTGGTGGAATGGTTGCGGTCGAGCGACGGCCCGGCGAAGCGCTGTGTCGATCGCTGGGTCACGGGCTGTTGACCATGGGAGCGGCATCGCGACCGACATGCCGGAAACATCCGCCCAAATGTTGCTGCTGGACTGTTTTGGCAGGCGAGGGTACTTGACGGGCGTACGTCCCGTATGGTGCCCGATCATGAGTCCTTGACCGAAGCGCCCTTCACGACCTAGCCTCGGCGTTACCAGATGGAGACCGCCCAACCACCGCGGGTTTACCGCACAACATAGATCGCATCACAGGTCAGCAACATTTACCAAGGTTCATAGCGGATATGAGCGCCACGCCTTGCGGGAGGTGTCGGCGCTAGCGGCGACCCAGCAGTGGGGCCTTTCTAGGCCTCAATATCGACATCCCTTGATTTGCTGTGGTCGGGCGTCTCCTCCACATCACCCGCCGTCGCAGGATGCGCGGCGCCTGAGCGGAGCGAGGTGACGTCGTGACGGAGTACGCCCGTGTCATCCTCTGCGAATCCGAAAGCCCCGGCGGCCTGACGGGGGTGGAGGCCGCCGCTGGGCGGGGGCGCCACGGCGGGGCCGGGGCGGCGCCGGACACAGGTGGCGACGACGGTGACCTTGCCCCGGAACCGATGCGCGGACATGGGTTCGAGGTCGAGCGGCTAACCCGGGCCGCCGGTCCAAGTACTGTGGCAATCGGGGCGGGACCGCCCGTGCGAACAGGGCGGTGGTTGTGAACAGAGCGTCGGCTGGGTTCCGGGCGGGCGGGCACCGTGCGGCAGCCTGTGAGGTGGCGGCGTGACCGGGTTTCAGATCGCGCTGACGGTGGCGATGACGTTCCTCGCCGGCGTCGTGGTGGTGGCGCTCGTGGTCGCGCTGAAGGCGATCCGGCGGCTCGGGGCCGGCGTGCCCGCCGCCGTGCCGGCCGGGGACGATCCCGCCTTCCTCGCCGAGAAGGACCGGCAGGAGCACTCGCTGGCGTCGCTGCGTACCGCGGCCGAGGACGCCACCGCGGCCGTCGACGAGGCGCGGGCGGCGGCCGCCGCGGCGCGCACCGAGGCGGCGGCGGCCAAGGCGGAGGCGAGCTCCGCGCGGTCGGAGGCGCGGCGGATCATCGACGGGGCCCGGGCCGAGGCCGACTCGCTGCTGGAGCGCGCGCACCGGCAGGCCGAGGCCGACGCCGAGCAGGCCCGCGCGGCCGCCCGGCGGGCCGGGGAGCGGGAGGTCAACCAGCTCACGGCGGTGGCGAAGGAGCAGTCGCAGGACGCGGAGCGCCGGCAGCGCCGGCTCGACGAGCGGGAGCGGTTGCTGGCCGAGGAGGCCGAGCGGCTGGCGGAGCGGGACCGGCGAATCAGCGGTACCGAAGCGGATCTTTTGGAACGTGAAGCATCCTTCACCCGCAGGGAGGGCGAGCTCGCCGAGGGCGAGGAGCGCCACCGCGAGGAGCTCGAGCGGGTCGCCGGGCTGACCGCCGAAGCGGCCCGCGTCGAGGTCGTCGAGGGGATCGAGGCGCAGGCCAAGCGCGAGGCGGCGCTGCTCGTGCGGGACATCGAGAACGACGCGCGCAACACGGCCGAGCAGCGGGCCCGGCACATCGTCGTCGACGCCATCCAGCGGGTCGCCAGCGAGCAGACCGCGGAGAGCGTGGTCAGCGTCCTGCACCTGCCCAGCGACGAGATGAAGGGCCGGATCATCGGCCGCGAGGGGCGCAACATCCGCGCGTTCGAGTCGACGACCGGGGTCAACCTGATCATCGACGACACGCCGGAGGCGGTGCTGCTGTCCTGCTTCGACCCGGTGCGGCGCGAGATCGGCCGCCTCACCCTCGAGAAGCTGGTGCTCGACGGGCGCATCCACCCGCACCGCATCGAGGAGGTCTTCGAGCAGGCCAAGCACGAGGTCGAGCGGCTGTGCCACCGGGCCGCCGAGGACGCCCTGGTCGAGGTCGGCATCACCGACCTGCACCCCGAGCTGATGACGCTGCTGGGGCGGCTGCGGTACCGCACGTCCTATGGCCAGAACGTCCTCAAGCACCTCGTCGAGACCGCGCACATCGCCGGCATCATGGCCGCCGAGTTGCGCCTCGACCCCGCGCTCATCAAGCGCTGCGCGTTCCTGCACGACATCGGCAAGGCGCTCACCCACGAGGTCGAGGGGAGCCACGCGCTGATCGGCGCCGACGTCGCCCGCAAGTACGGCGAGCACGACGAGGTCGTCCACGCGATCGAGGCGCACCACAACGAGGTGCTGCCGCAGACCATCGAGGCCGTCCTCACCCAGGCCTCGGACGCCTGCTCCGGCGGCCGCCCGGGGGCGCGGCGGGAGAGCCTGGAGGCGTACGTCAAGCGACTCGAGCGCATCGAGGAGATCGCCGGCGGCAAGTCGGGCGTCGAGAAGGTCTTCGCGATGCAGGCAGGGCGCGAGATCCGGGTCATGGTCCGGCCGGACGACGTCGACGACATCGGGGCGGCGGTGCTGGCCCGCGACGTGGCGAAGCAGATCGAGGAGGAGCTGACCTACCCGGGCCAGATCCGCGTCACCGTCGTGCGGGAGTCCAGGGTCACCGAGATCGCTCGCTAAGAGCCTGGCGTGCGTCAACGCCTGGTCTGGGTCGATCCTGATCGAGCCAGACTGGGCGAAACGGTCTCTCTGCCAGGCCAAGATCAACCCGATAAGTCGGGCGCTGGCGCCACGACTTACCGGACTTATAACCTGGCAGGGCATAAGCCGGACATGTCGCTTGGGCGCAATCTTTGCCGTAGTTGCCACCCGGCGGGGTATAAATCCGACATGTCGTGGCGCGCCAGCGCCCGACATGTCGGGAATCGGGGAGAGTGACCCCACAGAAAGGGCCCGCCTCCTCGGAGGACGGGCCCTCATGCGGTGCGGATCAGCCGCCGATGACCACGTCCTTGGCCATGTACTGGCCCTGCACCTTGTAGGCCCAGATCACCTGGTCGGTGGCGGACAGGTTCCCGCTGCCGTTGAACTTGATCTGCCGCCCGGTCGCGGCGCCCTTGCCGTTGTAGGTGGCCATGAACTTCAGCATCTCCTCGCGGGTGCCCTTGCCTGCCGCGAAGCCGGCCAGGTAGACGCCCGCGGCGTCGTAGGCCTCCGGGCCGTAGTAGCTGGACGGCTGGTTGTAGGCGCCCCGGTACTTCGAGGCGAAGTCGGCCCCCGCGTCGAGCGACGGGACGCACGGGCAGGTGACGACCACGCCCTCGGCCTTGCCCTCGGTCTTGGTCACGAAGTCCACGGTGAAGAGCTTGTCCGCGCCGACCACCGGCAGGCTGGGGGCCACGGCCCGCAGCGCCTTCATGAAGACGATGCCGTCGTCGGACTGGCCGGCGAAGTAGACGGCGTCGGGCTTCGAGTCGGCCACCGTCTTGGCCGCCGAGGTGAGGTCCGTGTCCGATTCGCGGATCGAGACCGTCGTGCCGGTGGCGCCGCCCAGTTCGTTGGAGACCTGCTGGCGCCCGATGGTGCCGAACTCCGAGTCGTCGTACACGATGGCGGTCTTCTTGGCCTTCAGCGTGTTCTTCAGGTAGCGAGCGCCGGCCCGGGCCTGCTCCACGTCGGAGGCGATCACCCGGTGGAACGTGGCCCAGCCGTTCGTGGCGAGCTTCTCGTCCGCGGCGAAGGGCGTGATCATCGGCAGGCTCGCCTTGTCCAGCAGGCTGCCGGCGGCCAGGATCTCCTTCTCGTACATCGGGCCGACCACGCCGATGACCTCCTGGTCGTCGATGGCCTGCTGCGCCTTGGTCTTCGCGCCTTCCTCGGTGTCCGCGGTGTCGAACTCCTTGAAGTCGACGTGGCAGTTCGGGTTCTTGCTGTTGAAGTCGTCGATGGCGAGCTTCACGCTGTTGCGCATCATGACGCCGTCGCTGTAGTCGGCGCCGGTCGGGCCGAGGAAGCCGATCTTGTGGCCGCAGGCCGGGGACGCTGCCGCCACGGGGTTGCCGGACGGGCCGCCGTCGCCCCCGCCGCCGTTGTCGTGGCCGGGGCGGTTGAGCGCCCAGACGATGCCGCCGACCACCAGCAGCAGGGCCAGCGTGCCCCCGCCGATGGCCGCGATGAGTCCTCCGCGTCCATTTCTGCGCTCCGGTACCGCGGGAGCCGGCGTCCAGGCCGGCGCCGGGCTCGCCGGCACCCCGGAGGCCGGATGCTGCGGGTAGCCGACGGGCTGGGC
>NZ_JBFAZW010000194.1:0-11017 GCF_040682015.1 Dactylosporangium sp. NPDC051485 | reverse complement strand
GAATGACAGCTGCCCCATGAGATTGATTATCCCCGAGCCCGCCCGGAATCACCGCCCCGGACGGCAACGACAATGTCAAATGGTGCACGCTCATGGCCGCGATCTGGGCGTCGACCCGCCTACTGGTAACCCAGCGTAGGCGGCGGGAGAGAGGCCACCGAGCCGGTGGCCGCCGCGGGCCAGAGCGCCAAGCCTCCCGACCATATACGTCTGGCGTACCTGGCTCTGCATCGAAACCCGTACGTCGACATGCGGGAGCAATCAGTTGTCCGGAACCTGCGCTTGATACTGCTCGATCCACTGCTGGTTGAGTCCGTCTGCTTGGCGTCGATGCCGTGCCGCTATGGCGGAGGCCCGGTCGGGCGCGTCGATGCCGAGGAACTCCAGGATGCCGCGGGTCGTGATGACCATGTCGTCGTCGAGGTGTTCGTAGGTCACCCGATAGGGCTGGATGCCCCATGAGGCGAACCATGCCTCCCAAGCGGCGTTGTGCTCCTCGATCATGTCCATGAAGCGCCTGATCGCTCCGGCGTCGAACCTGGGGGCCTGCCTGTTGCCGCTGTTGCCGCTGATCTCACCGTTGCCGCCGATGAACCACGTGTTGGTCTGCTCGGCGCGTAGCCAGGAGACGGCTTGTGCCAGGACGTCGTGGCGTCGCAGGTAGATGAAGCGGGTGCGGCCGAATGCCCGGTTCAGCAGCGCGACATCGTCGCCGGCGAGGTCTCGGTGAATCGCTCCGAGCTTGTCAACGACTTCATCGAGTGTTCCCCACATGAGTTTCGCGCCGAACACGCCATTCGGGGTGCTTCCGGCTGCACGCGCGGCCTGCGCGTAGTCCGCGTAGTTGAAGCCACCTTCGGCGGTGCGAGGGATCTGCCATCGATCGGCCCAGAGCCGTTCGTCAGGCGCACGAAAATACGCCTGAGGGTGACCGCAGACCTCCGTGGAATTCAGCAGCCCGAGGAGCAGGGAGCTGCCTGTGCGGGGTGTGGCGCAGACGAAGTACGAGTCGGCGCGGTAGGCGATCTCCGTGGGCATCGCCGGATGTAATCGCAACGACAGTCGGGCATGCAACCCGATTATGTGGAACTGGATTCGGCAGGCCGGGAGCCGGGCGGCGGCCGATTTCGGCGGCGAAGCGGCGTTGCCCGTCGGGACGCGGGCCGTCATCGGTTGAAGTGGCCGTCAGGCGAAGGTGAAGAGGATCTTTCCGCTGCGTTGCGGTGTCATCGCGTGTTCGATCGCCTCGTGGTAGTCGGCCAGGCGGTAGGTCGCGTCGACCGGGACGGTCAGCTCGCCGTTGGCGATGAGGTCGTTGAGCGCGTGGTAGGTCTGCTCGATCTCGGTGCGGGGGGCGTGGCGCAGCCAGTTGAGCAGCCAGAACCCGGTGTGTGTCACCTCGTTGAAGATGACGTCGTGGGCGCGGACGGCCGGGGGCGCGTCGGTCACGTAGGCGTAGCTGACGATCGTGCCCCGGAACTTCAGCGCCGCGGCGAGGTCGGCGACGACCGGGCCGGCCGTGGCATCCAGCGCCAGGCTGAGCTGCGCACCGTCCAGCGCGTCGGCGATCCGCGCGGGCAGGTCGTCCCCGGCGACGATCACGCGGTCTCCGCCGGCGTCGCGTACCGTCTGGGCCGCGGCCTCGCGCCGCACGACGTTGAGCGTCTTGAGGCCCTGCAGCCGGGCGAGGGCGATGACGCACTGGCCGACGGCGGAGTTGGCGGCGTTCAGGCCGACCCAGTCGCCGGGGGCCAGCTTGGCGAACTTGTGCAGCAACAGGTAGGCGGTCGCCGGGTTGATCGGCAGCATGGCGAGTTGCAGCGGGTCGCCGTCGTCGCGGATCGGCACGACATTGCGGTACGACGTCGCGACCCGGTCCGCCCAGGTGCCCTGTTCGTAGTTGGGCAGGATGACCACCCTCCGCCCGACCAGCTGCCTGCCCGCGCCCACGCCGGCGTCGACCACCCGCCCGACGCCCTCGCCACCGAGCGGGCTCGGCAGCGGCGGCCGCACCCCGTAGTCGCCCCGCACGAGCAGGAAGTCGGACGGGTTGACCGGCGCGGCCTCCATCTCGACCAGGATGTCGTCGGTCCCCAGCACCGGATCGGACGACGGCTCCAGTGATACGGATTCCCGCGGATCGCCGTACGACGTGACGAGCAGCTGCGACATGAGATCCCCCGGATCAGCGGCGTGCTACGTCGGCGGCATATGCCCCGGCGGCGCCGCATCATGCGGTGGGGGCGCGACGATTCCGGCGTGCGCTCGCTTCTGGGCTTCGAGGACGGGCATCGCCGTGCCGGATGGCCCGGGCGCCCGCCGTGCGCATGGGCTCCAGCGGGGCCCGCCCCGCCGGCTCACGGCGCGACGGCGGGCCTGCTCCGCCTCGGTGAGTGGGCCCGCCGGCTCACGGTGCGACGGTGGCAACGACCTGCTCGGCGAGCGCCTGCCACTTGGCGTAGGCGTCCGGGTACGCCGACACCTGGACCGTCTGCGCCGCCACGGTCACCGCCATCTGCTCCCAGCCGTCGACCTTGACGAGTGCGGCGTAGAAGCGGCGTGCGGCCTCCGCCGGGTTCATCAGCTCGGCGACGGTGCCCCAGCTCGGCCGCTGCTGGAACAGCCCGACCGAGTCGTGGTCGCTGCCCACGCCCTCGTTGGGCAGGTTGAGCGATTCGGGAACGTTGGGGTTGGCGAGGTTGTGCAGGTGGCTTTCCTGCAGCGCGGTGGCGATCGCCACGACGTACGCGCGGTTCGGCAGCTTCTGTTCCTGCCCGGTGCGGACGATCGTGACGGCGTTCTTCATCTCGGCCTGGGTCAGCCCGCCGACCGGGGCGATGACCGTTGGCGCCGGCGCGGGTTTTGCCGGCGCGGCGGTGGTCGTGTTCGGCGGCGCCGGCACGGCAGTGCCCGCCGGTGACGGCTGCTGGCCACCGCTCGCCGATGCCGATGGTTGCCCGCTGGGCGTGTCGCCGGTGCGCTGCTCGCCGCGGGACGCGCGGCGCTCGGCGTCCGCCACCCGGTCGTCCTCGCGCTGCGCGGACGGTCCGGACTGCGCCACGGGCTGTGAGCGACCGCCGTGCGAGAACACCAGCAGCAGCGCGCCGATGACGGCGAACGCGATGACGGCGCAGGCTGAGGACAGGCCGAGGTGCCAGCGGACGGCCGAGTGACGGCCGCGCCGTTCACGTCGCAGGTGCCGCGGCCCGCCGTTCCTATCGGCCGGCACGGATGCTCCTCCCGGCCGGGAATTGGTTGGGTCGCGTGGGGTACTGCACGGAAACCTCGACAGACTGCATCGCCGGCCCGCGCGTCGCAGGGCCGGTACGGAACGAGGGGTCGCGCCATCGACCGTCCACTGGGGACGGTGCTGGTCGCGGATCTGTGGCCGGGGCCGGCGTGTGGCCCCCGGACGGTTAGTCGCAGCGGCCGCGTCGCCGGCCGGCGGGGCGCTGTGCCGAGGTATGGCGCCGTCCGATGGTCTGCATGCGCTGCTCCTTCCGGTGCCGCCTACCGGGTTAGCTGACGGATTCGGGCGGGAGGATCGCCCTACCGCACGGCACGTGGCCGCACGGATTCACCCCAGTGGCTTTTGGGTCCCCGGCTCGTTCGAGCGCGACTCGGCGGGCCGCCGCGTCGTCACCCGGAACGGTGACAATCAGCGGCGAGCCCCATGACCATAGCCGCTTCGGACACGCAGGTGAACCCCTCGATCAGAACTGCCGAGGGGCCGCTAGCACCCCGGCGACCTGCGACTTTGCGGCGAAAGTGACGCACGTCGACGCGGTCAGGCGGCAGCGCCTCGGCGTCGTGGGGGGCATGAAGAGACAGCGCCCGAGGGCGGGACGTCTCACGCCCGGGGCGCGGCGGACGGGCACGGGGCCCCGGAGACCTGTCTGGTGACGGAACGGGCGCTGGTGGCGGCGGGCGGCCTCAGAACGGTACGGCGGTCGCCAGCAGGCCGGTCGCTAGCAGGCCGGTGGCCAGCAGGCCGGTGGCCTCGCCGCGCCCGGAGACCCGGCGGCAGAAGTCCAGCGCGTCCAGCGTGATCCGTTCGCCGCCGGTGCCCCACACGCCGCCGGCCGGGCCGGTCAGTTCCAGGGTGTAGGGGTGGCCGTGGCGTTCGGCCCATTCGCGCACGACGTCGTCGACGAGGAGGCCGTCGTGCTCCGCGGTGGGCTGTGGGTCCAGGCCGATCGCGGCGCAGATGTCGAGCCGGTGCATGAAGGGGTCGCGGGTCAGGACGATGTCCGTCAGGTAGCCGACCGTCCATCGCTCCAGGTGCCCGCCGACCAGTTGAGCCTCGGGCAGGGTGCGCCGCAGCAGCAGGCCCGGCAGGCGCCGGCGGCCGCGCAGGGCTCTCGGGGACACCTCCCGCCAGCGCCGGATGAGCTCGGCCGTAGTGAGGCCGGCGTTGCGCCGCACCTGCAGCGCGGTGAGGAAGTCGATGGAGACGGGCGCCTTGGCCTGCCGGGCCTGCCGCATCGACGTCGACAGCTGCCCGAGCAGTTGCGGCAGGCTGGCCATCATCTGCGCCATGCCGAGCATGTGGCCGGCGGTGTCGCGGACCGTCCATCCGGTGTTGGCCGTCGGGGCCGACCACTGCTGGGGATCCAGCCTGGTCAGCAGGTCGGCGCAGCGGGCGTACTCGGTCTCGGCGAGGCACATCGCCAGGCCCCGCTCGATGCGCGGCAGCCGGGGCGGGGGCGCGGTCGTGGCGGTCATGGCCGGGTCCTCTCGTCGGTGATGCCGACGTTGTCGGCGAACATGTCGATGCCCCGATCGAGCAGCGCCGACCAGCGCGTGCCGCCCGGGTCGTTGGCGAGCTGGGCGTCGATCATCCCGCCGACGATGGCGACGAACAGGTCGATGTCGGCCTGTTCGCGCACGCCGTGGCGGGCCATCCGGGCGATGAAGTCCGCCATGACGGCGACGGACGGCGCGTAGGCCTCGGGCGAGGGCGTGAAGTCGGGGAGCGTGCGCAGGTTCATCAGCTGGTGGCGGGCCGGGAACGCCACCGCGAAGTCGAAGAACACGCGGGCGTAGAAGCGCATGGCGGACCGGCTCGGGCGGGGCTCGTTCGCCTCGGCCGTCTTCGAGTACTCCAGGAACTGCGTCCAGGCGTCGCCGAACATGGCGTCGTAGATGGCGTTCTTCGACGCGAAGTGGGTGTACAGCGACGGCGCCCGCATCCCAACCAGGTCGGCCACGTCCCGCAGCGTGACCTGGGACAGGCCCCTGTCCCGCGCGACCTGCCACGCGGCGTCGACGATCTCCCGCCGCGTGGCCGTACGCCGTTCGGATTTCCTATCGCGCTTCGGTTCGCCTAACACGATTAGGAGTATCGAGCCGCCGGCCGGACGCCGTCAAGCGGCTCACCGCCGTCCTGGGCCGCCGTCCTGGGCGTTGCGCCCGGCTCCACACGAGCCGGCTCCACACGAGGCGGCTCCACACGAGGCGGAGCCGGCTCCACGCGAGACGGCTCCACACGAGACGGAGCCGGCTCCACGCGGGCCGGCGGGCGGAGCCGCCTCAGGGCGTAGCCGTAGAGGGCGGCCATGCAGATCAGGCTGGCCGTCGAGCCGGTGAGCAGGCCCCAGGCGGCGCCGTGCAACCCGGCGTACCCGGCCCCGACGGTGAGACCGCTGAGGGAGACGACCGCGAAGACGACGTACTGCACGAAGAGCAGCCGGGCCCGGTGCATGCCGCGCATGGCGGCGGTGAACGGGACCTGCAGCAGGTAGACCGCGCATTGCAGGGCGATGGGCAGGGCCAGCGGCGCGGCTTCGGCGAACTTGCGGGTGTGGACCAGGACGGCGGAGACGACGGGCCAGACGGTGAGCACCAGGAGGGCGCCGAGGATGGCGAAGGCGGTCACCAGCCGGCGGGTCCGGCGGCGCAGGGCGAGGGCGGCCCGGGCGCCTTCGGGACCCGCTTCGGCGGCGTCGGCGGCGTTGCGCGAGGCGCGGGGGACCAGCAGGCTCTGCAGGGCCGTGATCAGGTTTTGTACGGGCTGGAGCTCGACGGTCTGCACGAAGCGCAGGTTGGCCAGGTCGATCCTGGACAGCCGGCCGGCGACGATGAAGCTGATCGCCAGGACCTGGACCTGGGCGACGATGGCGGTGATGGTGAACCAGCCGGACAGGTGCCGGGTGTCGGCCAGCCAGGCCCGGGGACTGCCCCGCCAGGGCAGCCGGCGCTCGCGGACGAGGTAGACGGCGGCGCCGGCGGTGGCGCCGAGGCCCCAGGCGATGAGCAGCCCGCCGGCGCTGGACGTGTGGGTGAGGATCATGACCACGACCGCGACGGCCTGGGTGCCGGCCCAGACCAGGCCGATGCCGAGGGCCTTGTCCGGGCGGCGGTCGGCCAGGTAGTCGCTGCGGGCGGTGTCGTGCAGCATGACCGGGACCGTGAACGGCGCCAGCCAGACGAGCTGGTGCAGGTCGATCTCGCCCAGGCCGGGGGAGAGCGCCCACAGGGCCACGAAGACGACGGTGGTGATCAGGCCGGAGCACAGCGCGGTGGCCAGGCCGTCGCGGACCAGCCGCGCGCGGGGCTCGCCGTCGTAGCGCGAGGCCAGCGCGAGCAGCACGTCACCGACGACCGCCCGGTTGAGACACGTCGCGAAGTAGCCCACCGCCAGCGCCAGGGCGAGCGCGCCGAACCGGCCTTTGGGCAGCAGGATCCCGCCCAGGAGCGTGTTCGCCGAGTTGGCGGCGGCGATGACCACCTGGTCGAGCAGGCCGGCCGCGACGAGCCGGCCCCGGCCGCGCCGCGTGCGCGTCCGCTCAGGTGTCCTGGGCCTGGCTGGCATGCTCGACCGGCCTCGGCAGCTGCCCGTCGGTCCGGCTCGTCGGCACCGCGGGGGGAGCGGGCGCGGCGAGCACCGGCTCGTCGTAGTGCCGCTGGCCGCGGACCGTGGTCAGCACGGCGAGGACGAGCAGTTCCAGGTCGAGCCGCACGCTCTGGCGCTCGATGTAGGCGAGGTCCTTCACCAGCCGCTCCTGCGGCGGCATGTGGAACTTCTCGATCTGGGCGATGCAGGCGATGCCGGGCCGCGTCGTGTGCCGTTCGGCGTAGCCGGGGACCTGTTCGAGGTGCTTGCGGACGAGCACGGTGCGCAGCGGCCGCGGCCCGACCAGGCTCATCGAGCCGCTGAGCACGTTGATCAGTTCGGGCAGCTCGTCGAGGTGCCAGCGGCGCAGCCGGCGACCGACCCGCAGCGTGCGCGGGTCGCCGGCGGGCGACACGACCGGTCCCGTGAGCCGCTCGGCGCCGTACTGCATGCTGCGGAACTTGAACTGGCGGAACGTGCGGCCGCCGCGGCCCACGGAGTTCTTGGTGAAGAAGATCGGCCCGGGCTCCTCGAACCAGATGAGCAGCCCGATGATCGGCCACAGCGGCAGCGTGAGCGCGAGGCCGACGAGGGCGCCGGTCACGTCCAGGACCCGCTTGCCCCGTGGGTCCGGGCGCATGGTGCAGGCCGTGTGGTACCGCAGGACCGCGTGCTGGATGGCGGGCGACGGCGGCGCGTTGTCCTCGACGATCCCGGCGGTGGCGCCGCTGAGCACGATCCCGCCGGCGAACGATCCGGTGATCAGGATCATGGCGACCCGCGCCGGCACCTCATGGCCCAGGCGCAGCCAGATCCACGGGGCAGCGATCAGCAGCGCGGTGACGATGAAGGCGACCCGGCAGGCCCAGGCCCGGACCCGCGGCGGGACGGACGAGGTGAGGACGACGGCGGGCAGGAAGGCCAGCAACAGCGGGAAGAGCAGCACCCAGACTCTCACAGGATTTCGTACCTCCAGGGCAGGCGGGCAGGTGCCGTCGTCATCGGTATGCCTTCTCCTGCTCGGCCCACATGGTGAACAGCAGCAGGATCCAGATCTCGCGGGCGTGTTCGGCCGCGCCGCCGAGGTGGCGCTCGACGATCTCGTTCACAGCCTCGAAGCGCAGGTAACCCTGCCGCCGCAGGATGTCCCGGCTCAGGTACTCGCGCACCAGCGGCTGGAACTCGCCGCGCAGCCAATGCGGCAGCGGGGCGTTGAAGCCCTTCTTGCCCATGGCGAGCGTCGGCGGCGGCAGCAGGCCGGCCATCGCCTGCCGCAGCAGCCACTTCGGTTGCCGGCCCGGGAACTTCAGCCGGTCCGGCAACGAGAACGCGAACTCGAGCATCGGCGTGGCCAGCAGCGGGACCCGGACCTCCAGCGAGTGCGCCATGCTGACCCGGTCGACCTTCGTCAGCACGTCGTCGGGCAGGTAGACGTGGGTGTCGGTGTACTGGAACCGGGTCAGCCGGTCGAAGGGGGCGCCGGCCTCGTAGTGCGCCTGGTGCGTGTCGTACGCGTCGCACAGCTCGGAGTACACCTCCGGCTGCAACAGCCGCGCCTTGTGCGCCTCCCGGAACACGACCCGCCACAGGTAGTGGCTGCGGCCGGGCTCCTCGAGGGCGTTTTCGACGAAGCGGCGGGCCTTGAAGTCGAAGCTCGCCCTGGCGCTGGAGCGCGGCAGGAAGCGCAGCAGGCCCGGCGCCATCCGGGCGGTCACCGCGCGCGGCAGGTGGCGGTAGTAGCGGGCGTACTTGTCGGCCTGGTACGTGAGGTAGCCGGCGAAGAGTTCGTCCCCTCCGTCGCCGCTCAACGCCACCGTCACGTCCCGGCGGGCGAGCCGGCACAGGTAGTAGGTGGGCACCATCGACGGGTCGGCGAACGGCTCGTCGAAGGCCGGTAGGATGCCGTCCACGAGGTCCTGCGCCGTCGGTTCGACCATCAGCTCGGTGTGGTCGGTGCCGAACCGCTCCGCGGCAACGGCGGCCTCGGCGCGTTCGTCGTACGACCGGTCCGCGAAGCCCACCGAGTAGGTCTTCAGCGTGGCGTCGGGCATTGCGCGCCGAGCGGCCGCGACGACGGTACCGGAGTCCATGCCGCCGCTGAGGAAGAAGCCCACCGGCACGTCCGCCTCCATCTGCTGGCGGACGCAGTCGACCACGAGGTCGCGCAGGATGGCGCACGCGCGGATGGCGGAGAGGTGGGGCCGCTGCGGCACGTCGGCGAGGGCCCAGTAGCGCTGCCGCGTGCAGCGGCCGTCCTGCCAGACCAGCGTCGTGCCCGGTTCCAGCTTGCGGATCTCCCGGTACATCGTGCGCGGTGCGGGCACGTACATCAGCGACAGGTACGCGCTGAACGCCTCCAGGTCCGGGGTCCGGTCGGGAAGGGCGCACAGCACCGCCTTGATCTCCGAGCCGAACACGAGGCCGTCGGGGCGCTCGGCGTAGTGCAGCGGCTTCACCCCGACCCGGTCGCGGCACAGGACCAGGCGGTGGTTGGCGCTGTCGTACAGGGCGATGGCGAACATGCCCTCGAGGTGCTCCGCGAAGCCGGTGCCGAACTCCTCGTACAGGTGCGGGATCACCTCGGCGTCGCTGCCAGAGCGGAAGGTGTGCCCGCGCGCGGCGAGGTACTGCCGCAGCCTTGCGTGGTTGTAGATCTCCCCGTTGAGCACCGCGTGCACGGTGCCGTTCTCGGAGCGCACCGGCTGCCGGCCGTGCAGCACGTCGATGACTGCCAGCCGCCGCACTGCCAGGCCGGCGGTCGGGCTGAGAAAGTAGCCGTCCTCGTCCGGGCCCCGGTGGGCGAGGCTGCCGCACATGGCGCGCAAGCGATCCTCGTCCACGGCCGGCCCGCCGTCGGCCACTACGATTCCAGCGATTCCGCACATGAGTCCTCCGCCTCGGTCGATCGATGAACAGGCGGGCGCGGTCAGACCGGAGCCGGTTCGACCGGCCGGTGCGAGGGTGCGGGCACGAACGGCTCCCACAGCCCCGTCTTCTGCGCCGACAGCCGCACCAGGTACCGGGGTCCGAGGACCAGGTACCTCCGCCACAGCCGGCGCGGCTCGAGCAGCAGCCGCCACGTCCAGGCCAGTCCGTTGCGCTGCATCCAGCGTGGTGCGTAGCTCAGCAGCCCGGCGTGATAGTCGAAGGCCGCCCCGACCGCCAGCAGCGGCATGGCGAGCAGCGGCCGCATCGCGTGGACGAACGACTCCTGCCGCGGGCAGCCCAGACCGACCAGCACCAGCCGGGCACCCGACGCGTTGATGCGCTCGGCGATGCGGGCGTACTCGCCCGGCTCGGCGTCACGGAACCGCGACGGCTCGGCACCGGCGATCCGCAGCGCCGGGACCGTCCGGGCCAGCGTCCCTTCCAGCCTCGCGACGGTGCGCTGCGTGGATCCGTACAGGTACACCGGCAACTCCTCCGTGGCCGCCCGCCCCAGCACCCGGAGGGTCAGTTCCGGCCCGCTCACCCACTCGCGCAGCCCGGCCTGGTGCAGCAGGTTCAGGGCCCACCGCACCGGCTGGCCGTCCGGGGCGACCACGTCGAAGGCGTTGAGCCGGGCGTTGTGCCGGCGATCGGACACGCCGGTCATGACACCGTGCACGGCCAGCGCGGTCAGGATGAACGGGCGCTGCTGATGGGCGGCCGCGATGACCTTCGTGATCGCCGCGTCGTAGTCGATGACGTCGACCAGCACCCCCATGACGCTGCGTTTTCCCGCGTCGACCAACGCTCTTCCTCTCCTTCGCCCCGCCGGCACCCGGCCGACCACGCCGGCCGGCTCGAGGCAACGAACGCCAGCCTCAACTGCGGGATGCTGAGCGCGCCTGTACCCATGCCGTTGCCGATAAACGCGGCCCGGTGGCAGGGCGGTGGTGACTCGCCGTGTGATGCGGGCCTTCGGCCGCGCCGTCATCGCCGACGTGGCCCCCGGGCCCCCGGCCACCTGCGTTATCACCTGTGGACACGCGGCCCGGCCCCGTGAGGGCCTCTTATGCTTGCGAAAGTCACGCAGGTCTCGGCTGCCGGCGCACCAGGTTCGAGGACGGTTACACGTTATGGGCGATCCATTTCCTGACGCCGGCACCGGTAACGGCCGGCCCCGGGCGGGCGCGGGCGGTCTCGCCGGCCGGCCCCGCGGCCGGGCGGTGGGGCGGGCGAGCGTTCCGCCGCAAGGAC
>NZ_JBFAZW010000193.1:0-11155 GCF_040682015.1 Dactylosporangium sp. NPDC051485 | reverse complement strand
TGTTTCGCCGACGCTGCGAAATCCCGCCGGCCCGAGCATTCCCGCCAGCCGTCCGGCACGCGTCCGCGCAACTCGGCCTCGGCGATCGGCGACGGCGGCGCCGACGTACGGTGACCCGATCGAGCGTGCCCGGACGATCGCCCGAGTGGTGCTCGTCGAGGAGGCGCCGCTGATCGATCGCCGGGCCGAGCTGACGCCCCGGGGTCCCGGACGTCCTGCGTGCGGAAGAACCGCTCGGCCTGTGCGGGGCGGGGCAAACCGTGCCGCTGAGCGTCGCGGTCGACGTGGCGCAGACCCTCGCGCGCGGCTGCGGCGCGACCGCTTCGGTCGATGCACACGGCGCAGCTGATGTTCCTGCGGTCGGTGGCGCGGTACCAGCCGTGGATCGCCGGTTACTCCAACTCGAGCGGTGCCGACCAGCCGCTGCTGACATCCTCGACCAGCGAGCTCGGCGCGCAGCCGAGCCGGAGCGCGTTCGTCGCGGACGGGGCGATGCTCGCGCTGCACAAGGCGTGCGCCATGATCGCCTACCCGCGCCGGGCGGACGGACGCGCAGCGGCGGCTGCTCGCCGTCTCGGGCTACCTGATCTCCGTGACCGGGCTCGTGCAGTCCTGACAGGACCGCGACGGCGTGCCGGTGACCGGCCGCGCGGCTGGCCCTGGAAGCGCTCGGGTCGAGGGATACCACGAGGACTCGCTCCGATCGGTCGGGCGGATCGTGCGGGACATGTACTCGTCGCTCGTGATGATCCTGGACGCGCCGGTGACCGATGACGATGTGACATCGATCGCCCACCGCGGCGACCGGGAGTACTTCCGCTGAACGCCGCGCTCCCCGTCGCGTGTGGATCGCGGGAGCGGACCGCGAGCCGGCCGGAGCCGATGAGCCCTTGTCGAACAACGAAGAGGAGTGACGGTCATGAGCGGCGAAAGCGGACGGCGTCCGGAGATCGAGGTGGACTACGAGCACGGCGGCGCCGGGGAGGGCCCGCTGACGTGGGCGCAGCAGTTCATTTGGGACGCCATACGTGCCGCCGGCGACGGGCCGGGCCCGTTCGACCTGCTGCTCGTCGAACGAGCCCCGGAACCGGTCCCCGTTGCCGAGGCCATCACGCTCCTGCACGGTTTGCTGCGGCGCCACCCGGTCCTGCGCACCGAGGTGCTGGCGGGCCCGGCGGGCACCGTGATTCAGCGGGTCCGCCCGTCGGGGACGACGACCGTCACGGTGCTGCCGTACGGCGAGGTGGACTTCGACCACATCCTGGACGAGGTCCCGTGCACGACGTTCACCGAGGTCTGCCGGCCGGCCGTCGTGGCCGACGAGTCCGGTGTGCACGGCATCGTGATGCGCATCAGCCACCTTGCGACAGACTGGTGGGGTCGCGACGTCATCACCGCCGACGTGCGCAGCGGGCTCGCGGGCGGCGAACCGGCCGGCAGCTCACCGTCGCCCCTGGACCTGGCCCGGTTCGAGGGCTCACCGGCTGGGCGTGGCGTTCTGCGCAAGGCGGTCGAGCACGCCACCGCCCTGTACGAGGTCGTGCCCCCGACCATGTGGCTGCGGAGCCGTCACGACCCCCAGGACGAGCGGTTCTGGTTCGGACGGCTGCGCTCCGCCCGGCTGCTCAACAGCATCGGTCGGCTCGTCCGGAGCCGGCGGCTCCGCGTAGCGGCGATCCTCGTCGGGGCGTTCGGGACGGTCGCGGCGTCGGCGCTGGGGCTCGACTCAGCCTTCATGCGGACCATCTCCAGCAACCGGTTCGACGCGGACTGGGCCGGCTATCCCGGCCCTCTGGCGCAGGAGGCGCTCATGCATGTGCCGCTGGCGCCGACGGTGCAGGAGACCATGCGCGCGGCGCTACCGGCCACGCTGCAGGCCCTGCAGGTCGCCCGGTACGACCCCCGGGTACTGCAGGGGACAGAGCGCGAGGCCGAACATCGTCGCGGTGTCCGGTTCGACAAGCTCGGCTCGACGCTGGTCCTCAATCTGTTCTCCGACCCGGGCACGGCGCCGCCGATCGACGTCGCCGAGACACCGACGACGTTCGAGTGGGTCGGGTCGACGAACCTCGAGAATCTCGCCGTCTACATCGATGCCGGTGCGACGGCGCACGACTTCGAGCTGCACCTGCGGCTCGACACGAGTCTGCTGACGCCGGCCGAGGCGGAGGACTGGCTGCGTGCCATCGAGTGGACCGTCGTTACCGCCGCCGAGCGGGAGGTCACGACCGCCGAGGTGCGCGCCTACCTCACGTCCGGCGGAGACCCTTCCGTCCCCGCGGGCGGCGCGGCCGCCCGCGGTTGACCCGGCCCGCACCCGCCACGGCGGCGGCGCCGGGCCGTCACCGTGGCGGCATCGCGGTCACGTCGCCTGGTCGGCGCAGCTCCGCGGTGACACGTGGCGCGCTCCAGGTGCCGTCGGACGTGCACCGCCCGGACCCGCTCGGCCGCAGGTCGGCGCCGGGGCCGGTGCCGCATGCTCGTACCGATGCCCCCTCGACATTGACAATGGTGAGCGGGACCAGGTCAGATTGGAGCTTGTGGATGGACAGTCCGCCAGTATTGGCGACCGTCGACGGCAACCGATCGCGACGGCCGCCAATTCCTGTCGGTCCGCTGACCTGCGCCGTGGCGGATCGCCATGCCGCGCGACGACCAGGAGGAAGCCTAATGGCAACGGAGTACAACAACATTCTGTCCCCAGCGGACATTTATTCCGACGCTCGGGGACGCATCGTCGCGCTGCCCGACTTTCCGGCCGCCCACTCGATGATTATCGAGTCGCGTGTGGGCGCCGTTCGTGGGAACCACTTTCACAATGACGAAAGTCACCTCATGTACGTGGTGTCCGGGCGAATGCTGTACATCGAGCAACAGGCTGACGGCACCCTGTCGACCCTGGAGGTCCGCCCGGGCTCCGCCGTGGTGAGCCCGCGCGGTGTCGCGCACTGCACCGTTTTCCCGGAAGAGACCGTCATCGTGGTGCTCTCCGACGTCAATCGCAGCGGCGAGCATTATGAGGAACACGTATTCCGGGTGGACGCCTTGCATCATCAGGTCGACCTCACCGGTCTCTACGACGGACCACAGGTCAACCCGTGACCACGACCCCAATTCAGCTGGTCGGTGATTCGGCTGCCGACGACCGCGCATGTCTGCTCTGCGGATCGGCCGACATCTCCGTCGTGGTCAGCCTGCATCCGACGCCGCCGGCCAACGGCCTGGCCGCTACCGCCGAGGCTGCCAAGGCACAGCTGCGGTACCCGCTCGATCTGGTGCACTGTCGCGGCTGCGGGCTAGTCCAGCTCGCGGACATCGTGGATCGCTCGGAGCTGTTCAGCGACTATCGCTACGCCACCGGAGCAATGCCCCCGCTCGTACGGCATTTCGGTGAGCTGGCCGGCCAGGTGATAAGCCGTTCGGACCTGCCCCCGGGCTCCCGCGTCACCGAGATCGGATCGAACGACGGCACCCTGCTGGGCTTCTTCGCCGAGAGCGGGATGATGGTCCACGGTGTGGACCCAGCGCAGACGCTGGCCGCGGAGGCGAACGAGCGCGGCGTCCCGACCCGGGTCGCCCTGTTCGACGATCGGGTCGCCGAGCAAATCGTCGCCGAGTCGGGCCGGTCCGACGTGGTTGTGGCGAACAATGTGCTGGCGCATGTCCGCGACATCAATGCGGTTATCCGCGGTATCGAGCGGCTGCTCGCACCCGGCGGCGTCGCCGTCGTCGAGGTGGCCCATGTGCTTCCCATGGTGACGAGCGGCGCCTTCGAGTTCATCTACCACGAGCACGTCGCCTACTACTCGCTGCACGTCCTGCGTGCGGCCTTCGCCCGGCACGGGCTCACCCTGATCGACGTCGAGCAAATTCCCACCCAGGGCGGATCGTTGCGCTGCTGGGCGCGGCACTCGGGGGCCGCTGGCGAGCCGGCCGGCACTGTTGCCGAGATCCTGGCTTGGGAGCGGGAGGCCGACGTGCCCTGCGGCGGCTTTCTCGATGGGTACGCCACACGCGTGCGTCGCGTCGGAGAGCGTTTGAACGACGTCGTCTGCGGGCTAGTCGGGCAAGGCAGGACAATCTGTGGGTACGGCGCTTCGGCGCGCGCCGTTACTCTGCTGGGCCAGTCGCGCATAGGTCCCTTTCTGCGGTGGATCGCCGACGACAACCCGCGCAAGGTCGGGCTATTCACGCCGGGCGACGGCATCGAGGTCGTCGACAGGGGACACCTGAACGAGGGCGGCGTCGATTACTGCGTCGTCTTTGCCTGGAACTATGCCGATGAGATCCGCCGCAATGCGTCGACGTTCCTGGCTGCCGGTGGTGGCCTGATCACGCCCTTCCCCGATCTGGTCGTGACTTGAGGGTCGGTCCGGTCCGCCCGCACACCCGATTTCAGTCTCAGCGACGAAAGGCTTACGGCATGAACATATCTGTAGTCATTCCTGTCCGCAACCGGCCGGGCTGTATTCGGTGGACGCTTTCCTCGCTCTGCTCACAGAGGGGCGCCGGCGACTTTGAAGTGGTGGTGGTGGACGACGGGTCCATCGATAACACACCCGGCGTGGTGGAGGAATTCAGGGATCGCCTAACCATCAAGTTTCTGCGCAACGGTGTGAACCGCGGCAGATCATTCTCTCGAAACCGAGGAGCCGAGGCCGCTGACGGGGACTACCTGCTGCTGCTCGACTCGGACTCCTTCGTGCGACAGGACCTCGTCTCGCGGCATCAACGCTGCCATGCGACGTGGTCGGGCGAGGTGGTGATGGGCCGGCGGATCGAGATCGGCTGGTGGAGCATGAGGGAACTCGCGCTCAAAGGCGAGGTCGAGAAACCGCAGTGCTACGAGGGTGACCAGCGGGATTCGTGGGGCTTGTCCGAGGTGGATCCCAATTATATCGACCGGACCCCGTGGCTGTTCGCGGCCACCCACAACCTTTCATTGCCCCGGGACCTGCTGACCGAGGTAGGGGGTTTCGATGAAGGCTTCCGGCGATGGGGGTACGAGGACAACGAGTTCGCATACAAGGTGTTTCAGCGGTTCGGCAGAGAGTCCGGGCATTTCTGGTACGAACCCGAAGCTGTCTGTTACCACATGCCGCACTTCCGCGACTGGTACGACGAGTGGGAGAACACCAAGCCGCTTCTGGCGCGTATAAAGGACTCCCATCGGCACTTCGACATGGAGTTGCTGAATCATCCGCCGAACCATCTTCGCATAGCCCAAACTATCCCGTACTACGAGCAGTGCATTGCCCATGTGCGGGACAACTCCGCCCGCACGGCGGTGCAGGCGGTACAGTCGGCGCTGCCTGTCCCCGCCGGCGAGCACCTGTGGATCGGATGTGGGACGGATGCGCTCGGCCCAGCACCCGGGGTGCTTCGTTTCGATCATGCGGAGCCGCATGGCCCGGACAACCCCCATCTGCTAGGTATGGCCCTTCCCTTCCCGGACAGCTCCCTGTCGGCGCTGATAAACGTGGATCTGTGGCGGCTTCTGACACCGCTGGACCTGTCGGCCTTCGTGATGGAGGCCACCCGCGCGGCGGAGGTGGTCTATCTGGCCATGTCGAAGGACATCGGCGACGAACCGGCGCGAGCGCTCGGTCTCATGTCGAGCTTCGACTATCTGGCCGAGATGCTCTCGGGGTTCTACACCGTCGACAAATGTCACGACGGGCCGGCAGTGAGTATCGCGAAGATCAGCCGCGCCGCACCGTGATCCTTTCTTCGCAATGCGAGTCACTTCTCAGGCGGATTTCGAATGCTTCAAATGACGTCCGCTTACCACAGGCGTCCTTAAGGAGCACTGAATGCGTACACTTGTCACCGGGAACATGGGATATTTCGGCAGAGCGCTAGAAAATGTCCTTCAGGACGCCGGTCATTCCGTGAAGGGTTGGGATTGCGGACTTTTCAGTGGCTGGGATGATGATGTCCGCGATATCCGCGACATCTCCGCAGCGGATCTGAGCCACTTCGACAACATCGTGCATCTCGCGGCGCTGAGCAACGATGCCACTGGCGAACTCGCACCCCAGATGACCCGCGAGATCAACCTCGCCGCCGCTGTCCGGATCGCTGAACTCGCCCGCGAAGCGGGGGTCCGGCGTTTCGTCTTCGCCTCGTCCTGCAGCGTATACGGGGCGGGCAGCGGCGTCGTCAACGACGAGAACTCAACGCTGAATCCGCTGACCGAGTATGCTAGGAGCAAGGCATCGGCGGAAGTCGCGATGGCCCGGTTGTCGACCGACGGGTTCTGGCCGGTCAGCCTCCGGTTCGCCACCCTGTACGGAGATTCGCCATCCTTCCGCAGCGACCTGGTCGTGAACCGGATGGTGTGCACCGCTTGGCGGTACGGATCCATCTTCGTCGTGGGAGACGGATCGATCTCTCGCCCCCTACTACACGTCCGAGACGCTTCCAACGCTATCGAGGCTGTCCTTCAAGCCGATCGCGCGACGGTGACCGGTGAAGTCTTCAACGTCGGCGCGTCGAACGCGAACTATCGGATTTTCGAGTTGGCGGAGCTGGTCGGGTCGCTCTTCGATGAGGTTCGGCTCGAGCACGGCGGGACCGCCGACACCCGCGACTACGCGGTCGACTTCCGGAAGTTCCAGGACAGGTTCAAGGGCTGGAATCCCGGAATGTCGCCGCTGGACGGCGCTCGGGAGGTGCTGGCTGCCCTGGACAGCGGTCGGCTTGCGGATCTGCGAGTCCAGGGGGCCGACTGGGGCCCCACGGACCGGGGGCAGTGGCTCCGCTCATTGCGACGCGAAGCAAAGGTGTCCGGAGATCTTCGTTGGGCGGACTCCCGCCTACTGCCCACATCGGACCTGCTGCCACACGGTGATCGGGCAGTGCCGGTGCGGCCGGTTTGACCGTGTCAGCGGACCAGACGGTGACCGGCGGGCACCGGAGAGTGCGGTTCGGTGTGCTCGGATGCGCCGAAATCGCGCGGCGCAAGATGATGCCGGCACTTCAGCAGAGCTCGGATGCCGATCTGGTGGCAGTGGCCAGCCGCACTGCCGAACGGGCCCAGGCGTTCGCCACCACCTTCGGCTGCGCCGCAATAGCCGGATACTCGGCTCTACTCGACCGCGCCGATATCGATGCGGTCTACCTACCGCTCCCTTCCGGCCTGCACGCCCAGTGGGCCCGGGCCGCGCTCTCCGCCGGCAAACACGTGCTGGTGGAGAAACCGGCTGTTCTCCGAGCGGCCGACGCCGCCGGGCTGGCCGACTTGGCCGCACGGCGGCGTCTCGTGCTCATGGAGAACTTCATGTTCCTGCACCACGGGCAACACGAGTTCGTGGCCGACCTGGTCACAGCCGGCGCGATCGGCCGTCTGCAAGCGTTCACCTGCGATTTCGGCATCCCGCCACGCCCCGTCGGTGACATCCGCAACGACCCTGGACTGGGCGGTGGCGCACTGTATGATGTTGGCGTCTACCCCCTGCGCGCCGCCACATTTTTTCTCGGCTCAGATCTTGAGATTGCCGGTGCCACCCGTGCCGTCGACCGGGCCTCCGCTGTCGACATCGCCGGTGCGGCGTTGCTGCGCAACGCCGCAGGCGTCAGTGCTCAGCTAGCCTGGGGATTCCGGCACAGTTACCGAGCGGTGTATTCGCTCTGGGGCGACGCCGGCCGGATCGAACTCCGGCGTGCATTCTCCTGCCCGGCCGACTGGCGCCCGATAGTCGAGATCGAGCGAGACGACGGCGTAAGATACCTCACCCTGCCGGCCGATGACCAGTTCCGGAACGCCGTCGACTGCTTCATCCGCGCCGTTCGCTCCCACAACGCCGGATACGGGGCTGCTGTCGAGATCCAGCGCCAGGCCGACCTCGTCGAGGGCGTTCTGCGCCGCGGGTCCGCCGTGTAGGCGCCGGTTGTTGTACCAATCGATGTACTCGACGGTGGCCATCTTGAGGTCGTCCAGGCCGTGCCACGGTCCGTTGTTGCGGACGAGTTCGGCCTTGTACAGCGAGTTGAACGCCTCGGCCATGGCGTTGCCGTAGGAGTCCCTTTGAACCCAACCGAGGCGACAGCGCCGGCCTCGGCCAGTCGCTAGGTGTAGCGAATCGTACAATACTGGGCGAATTCAACCGGTGGTCGCAACACCCCTTCTCGGAGGGGTGGAGCGATGGGTTTGGGACCGCGGCAGAAGCAGGTTCGGGAGTATCGGGGGCAGATGCCGTCGCCGGGACGGCCGTCGGTGGCGTGGCGTGAAGATCGGGTCGCGTTCTGGGCCGCGATCACCAGGGGCGCGGTGACCGAAGCCGCGGCTGCGGGTGCGTCGCCGCCGGTCGGGGTTTCGGTGGTTCCGGCATGCTGGCGGCGTGAATCCTGGGTTGCCCGCGACGGTGTCGGGTCGGTATCTGTCGTTCAGCGAACGCGAGGACATTGCACTGTTGCGAGCCCAGGGCCAGGGGGTCCGGGAGATCGCGCACCGGCTCGGCCGCGACCCGTCGACGATTTCACGGGAACTGCGGCGCAACGCCTCGACACGGACCTACAACGTCGACTACAAGGCGTCGGCTGCGCAATGGCATGCCGAGCAGCGGGCCCGCCGTCCGAAGACAGCGAAGCTGGCCGGTCACGAGCGGCTGCGCGAATACGTGGAGGAACGACTTTCCGGCGTGGTACGAGCAGTGGATGGCCGCCCGGTTGCGGGGCCACAAGACCCGCAGTGGAAGGGCCAAAACAAGCCCCGGCGCGGGGATCGCCGCTGGGTCACCGGATGGAGCCCGGAACAGATCAGCAACCGGCTGAAGGTGGATTTCCCGGATGATGAGTCTATGCGCATCTCGCACGAGGCGATCTACCAGTCCCTCTTCATTCAAGGGCGGGGAGCGTTGCAGCGCAAGCTGGTCGCGTGCATGCGCACCGGCCGCGCGCTGCGCATGCCACGCGCGCGGGCGAAGCAACGCCGCGACGGCATGGTCACTCCCGAGGTGATGATCAGCGAACGGCCGGCCGAGGCGACCGACCGGGCCGTGCCCGGGTATTGGGAAGGTGACCTGATCATCGGAATGGACCGGTCCGCGATCGGGACTCTGGTGGAACGCACGACCCGTTTCACGATGCTGCTGCGCCTGCCTCGAATGGAAGGCTACGGCGTCGAGTCGCGTGTGAAGAACGGCCCGCATTGGCCGGCCGCGGCGCCGCAGCCGTCCGCGATGCGATCGCAGCCACCATCACCACACTGCCCGAACAACTGCGCCGGACATTGACCTGGGACCGCGACAAAGAACTCGCCAAACACGCCCAGCTACGCATCGACACCGGCATCCAGGTCTACTTCGCTGACCCGCACAGCCCGTGGCAACGCGGCACGAACGAGAACACCGACGGTCTGCTACGCCCGTACTTCCCCAAAGGCACCGACCTGGCCCGCTGGAACCGCGACCAGCTCGACGCTGTAGCCGCCACGCTCACCAACCGTCCACGTAAGACACTCGAATGGAAGACGCCTACCGAAGCCATCGACGAGCTGCTAATGTCCATTCAGGACAATGGTGTTGCGACGACCCTTTGAATCCACCCTGGACACCCCGGTCGGAGTGGTGGACCAACCCATCCAGGTCAGCGCCCTGACTCTCGCGGCGCCACACTGCCATCTTCAGCGCATCAAGGGCCAGATCCGTGGAGAGACTGGGGCCACCTGCCACCCGACGATCATGCGGGAGTACACGTCCAGCACGAACGCGGCGTATACCCAGCCGGCAGCGGTGCGTATGTCCCGCACCGGGTTTGATGGAGACATCGAAGCCTGGAAGGAACATCAGCGATGCTCGTACCGAGGAAGTACCCGGACGATCTGCGTGAGCGTGCGACCCGGTTGGCGGTCGAGTCCCGTCGGGATCCGGCCAGCGCGGTCGGAGCGATCCGTCGGATCGCCGGTCAGCTCGGGGTCCATCCTGAGGCGCTCCGAGTCTGGGTGAAGCAGGCCGAGACCGACGCCGGCGAGCGGCCGGGCACGAGCAGCAGCGACGCCGAGGGTATCGCCGCCCTCAAACGGGAGAACCGTGAACTGCGGCGGGCGAACCAGATCCTGAAGTCCGCAGCAAGTTTCTTCGCGGCGGAGCGGGACCGTCCGTCGCGATGAGGGTCGCCTTCGTCGACTCCCAACAGGTCGAACACGGTGTCCAGCCGGTCCTGCAGGCCCTCCAAGACACGCCGGCACAGATCGCACCGTCGACCTACTACGCCGTCAAGACCCGCCCAGCCTCGACCCGGTCCCGACGTGACGAGGAACTGACCGGACTGATCGAGCAGATCCACGCGGAGAACTACAGCGTCTACGGCGCCCGCAAGATCTGGCACGAGCTGCTGCGCCGTGGCGTGCGGGTGGCCCGGTGCACGGTCGAACGGCTGATGCGCGAGTCCGGGCCGCGCGGGCTGCTGCGCGACAAGTCACCGCGCACGACCCGACCCGCGCCCGAGACCGGACGCCCCGGTGACCTGGTCAAACGTGACTTCACCGCTGCAGGCCCGAACCAGCTGTGGGTCGCCAACCTGACCTACGTGCGCACGAGCGTGGGCTGGGTGTACGCCGCATTCGTCCTCGACGTGCACTCCCGGCTGGTCGTCGGCTGGCAGGTGTCGACAAGTCTCTATACCGATCTGGCTCTCGACGCGCTGCGGATGGCGATCTGGCGCCGGCAGGGCCAGATCGCTGACCTGGGCGGACTGGTCCACCACTCCGACCGTGGGGGTACCGCGCGATACGCTACACACAACGACTCGCCGAGGCGGCGCCGTCGCCTCGGTCGGCTCGAAAGGCGACTCCCTCGACAACGCGATGGCGGAGGCGTTCAACTCTCTGCACAAGGCAGAACTCGTCCGCAACCGGGGCCCCTGGCGCGGCCTCGACGACCTCGAGATGGCCACAGTCGAGTACATCGACTGATACAACAACCGACGCCTGCACGGCGAGCTCGGACACATCCCACCCACCGAGTACGAAGCACTACACGCGATGGCCCACCCGGGCACCGCACCCCTGGAAACCAGACAATCCCGTCTCCATCAAACCCGGGGCTTGACTCTGGACCGGGAATGGGCCGGCCTGATCGCGCACCGCGACTACCCGATGATCGGGCTGGACAACAACCGAGCCGAACGCGCGATCCGTGGCCCCGTCGTCACC
>NZ_JBFAZW010000192.1:0-11180 GCF_040682015.1 Dactylosporangium sp. NPDC051485 | reverse complement strand
GGCCGCCTCGGCGGCGGCCGTGACACCGCGGGCCGCCAGGGCCACGCCGACGCCGGCGGCGGCGAGCGCCGGGGCGTCGTTCACCCCGTCGCCGACCATGACGGTCGGCGCGGCAGCCTGTTCGGCGCTGACGATGGCCAGTTTGTCGGCGGGGTCGCGGTCGGCGTAGACGGCGTCGACGCCGGCGACCCGTCCGACGGTCTCCGCGATGTCCGCCCGGTCTCCGGTGACCAGGACGGTGCGCTCGATGCCGGCGTTGCGCAGCGTCCGCATCATGCGCGGCGCGTCGGGCCGGAGCGGATCGGTGAGCAGCAGGACCCCGGCGGGCCGGCCGTCCACCGCCACGAACACGGTCAGCGACCCGTCCAGCGCGGCCCGGCGCCGCGCCCGGCGCACCCACTCCGGCGCGGGGCCGTCGACGACCCAGGCCGCCTTGCCGAGGCGTACCGGGCGGCCCTCGACCGTGCCTTCGATGCCGAAACCATGCCGTTCCCGGACGTTCGACGCCGCCGCCAGGCTCAGCCGGCGGTCGCGGGCGGCGGTCACGATGGGCGCGGCGAGCACGTGTGCCGACGACTGGTCGAGCGAGGCGGCCAGCCGCAGGACGTCGTCGGCCGGCAGGTCGTGGCCGGTGATCACCGCGGAGAGGACGGGCCGGCCGCGGGTCAGGGTGCCGGTCTTGTCGAACAGCAGGACCCGTCCGGCGGCCAGCCGCTCGAGCGCCGCGCCGCCCTTGAGGATCACGCCGTACCGAGCCGCCCGGGACACCCCGGACATGATCGCGATCGGGGCGGCCAGCAGCAGCGGGCACGGAGTCGCCACGACCAGCACGGCCACGGCCCGCACCGCCTCACCCGAGATCGCCCAGGCGAGCCCGGCCACCAGGAGCGTCAGCGGTACGAAGACCAGCGCGAACCGGTCGGCGAGGCGGACGAAGGGGGCGCTGCTCGCCTGGGCCCGCTCCACCAGTCGCACCACACCCGCGTAGGTCGACGCTTCCGCGGTCTCGGTGGCCAGCATCCGCGCCGCGGAGCCAGCGTTGACCACCCCGCTGCGGATGTCGTCGCCGGCCCGGCGCTCGACCGGCAGCGGCTCGCCGGAAAGCGCCGACTCGTCGAACACGCCGTCGTCGAGCAGCCGGCCGTCGACCGGGACGAGCTCGCCCGCGCCGACCAGGAGCCGGTCGCCGGCCGCGACCCGGTCGACCGGGATCTCGTCCACGCCGTCCGGTCCCTCGCGGCGGGCGATGCGCGGCGCGCCGGCGGCCAGGCGGCCGAGCTCCCGGCGGGCCCGGGCCGACGCGCGCGCCTCCAGCACGCCGCCCGTGAACAGCATGACCGCGATCACCGCGCCCGCCAGCGGTTGGCCGACCAGCAGGGCGCCCGCCAGCGCCAGCCATGCGATGACATCCACCGAGGGCCGGCGGCGCAGCAGCGCGACGGCGATGGTGATCGTCGAGTAGGCCAGGCCGATCAGCGTCGCGGCGGTCCACAGCGCGGACGCCCGGCTGCCCGCCCCCGCGGCGGCGGCCACCACGCCGCCGATGAGCAGCAGCGTCGCCACCACGAACAGGATGGGCTCCCGGGCGGCCCACAGCCAGGAGCGCCACGGCTGCGACGCGGCGGGTGGCTCGGACCGACGGGACATCGCAGCCCTCCGTTGCTCAGGGAGCCGATCGGTACGGCGGACCGGTCTCCTGTCATGATCCCAACGCCGGGGCCACCGCTCCAAGGCCGAAGGTCCCGACCTGGCCGTGCGGACCCCTACACCGTCGCTGCCGGCAGGATCATCGTGACGCGCGCGCCCTTCCCGGGGCTGCCGTCGATGCGCAGCTGCCCGCCGTGCGCGTCGAGGACCTCCTGGACCAGCGCCAGCCCGAGCCCGAAGCGGCGGCCCGGCCGGTCGGCGTGGTGTTCGCCGCGCGCGAAGCGGGCCAGCAGGTGCGCGGCCTGGGCCGGGTCGAGCCCCACGCCGTCGTCGATCACCGTCAGGCGGACGCGTCCGTCCGCCCGGTCGACGGCGACCGTGACGGTGCCTCCCGCGCTGACGTGGGCGAGGGCGTTGTCGACCAGCGCCGCGAGGGCCCGGCGCAGCGAGGAGCGCACCCCGGTCACCTCCATGGGCCCGGCAGCGATGTCGGTGCGCAGCGTGACGTGTTGCGCGCTGGCGTACGGCTCCACCGACGCGGCGAGCTCCCGCGCCAGGTCGGCGGCGTCGAACGTCACGCCGCCGGCCGGGCGGTGCGACAGTTCCGCGGACAGCAGCAGGTCCTCGACCACCTCGCCGAGCACGTGGGTGTCGGCCACCAGCTCGGCCACGTCGGCGCGGATCCGTTCGGCGTCGGCGTTGCGGTTGAGGCGCCGCTGCAGCAGCTCGGCGCGGGTGTGCAGCACGGCCAAGGGGGTGCGCAGCTCGTGGCTGGCGTCGGCCACGAAGCGGCGCTGCAGCGAGAGGGCGCGCGCCAGCGGGCGCACCGCCTGCCGGCCGAGGACGGCGCCGATCGACGCGGCCGCGACGATCCCGATCAGGCCGGCGATCAGCATCGACCCGACCAGGCGCTCGCCCGACTCCTCGCGGGCGGTCACGTCGAGCAGGCCGACCGTCCGGCTGCCGTCGGCGCGGTCCGCCGCGTACGCCTCGAAGTGCCGGCCGCCGATCGTCGCGTTGCCGCGGCCGGGCCGCAGCCGGGTGACGTCCGTGCGCAGGACGGCGGGCGGGGTGCCGCCGCTCGCCGTGACGACGCCGTCGGGTGCACGGCGCACCAGCACCACACCTTCGGTGCCGGTCAGATCCGCGCCGGCGGCGAGTGTCTGCACGCGGACGGTGCGCTCCTCGGCCAGGTGCTCGGCGCGGATGGTCAGCCAGAACGCCAGCACGCTGACCAGGACGGCGGTCGCGGCGACGGCGGCGGCCACCTGCACGGCGATCACGGCGGTGGCCCGGCGCAGCAGGCGGGACTCGGGGTTGCTCGTCATGCGGTGCCGATCTGGTAGCCGAGCCCGCGGACCGTCCTGATCACCGGGCGGCCCAGCTTGCGGCGCAGGTAGTGCACGTAGGTGTCGACGACGCCGGGGTTCTCGGCGGCGTCGAAGACGATGGTGCGCAGGTCGTCGCGGGTGAACACCCGGTGCGGCCGAGCGGCGAGCGTCTGCAGGAGCGCGCACTCGCGGTCCGACAGCGCCACCACGTCACCCGACTCGTCGCGCACCTGCCGGGTCGTCACGTCGAGCCACCGGCCCCCGATCGACAGCAGGCCCGCGCGATCGAGGTGGCGGCGGCGCAGTGCCCGCAGCCGGGCCAGCAGTTCGTCGGCGTCGAACGGTTTGGTCAGGTAGTCCTCGGCCCCGGCGTCGAGACCCTCGACCCGGTCAGCGACCGTGCCCCGGGCCGTGAGCACGAGCGCCGCCGTGGTGACGCCGCGCCCGCGCAGCCGGCGCAGCACGTCCAGTCCCTCGATCGCCGGCAACCGCCGGTCGACGACGATGACGGCGTACGGGCGGGACAGCCCGAAATGCAGCCCCTCCTGCCCGTCGCGGGCCCACTCCACCAGGTAGCCCTCGTCGGCCAGCAGCTCCTGCAGCACACCGGCCAGGCGCCGGTCGTCTTCGATCAGCAGGAGCCGGGGCGGCGCGGGGGCGTTGGGCACGCGCTCAAGCTTGGCACGGGCCGGCCTAAGAATCCTCGAAGAACGGCGGGGCACAGTGGCGGCGAGATCGTCACACGAGGAGGCATCGTTTCGTGCCAGACACCGTCAACGGCAGCGCGGCCACGCACCCGAGCTACGGCACGACGAGCCGGGCCGTGGGCAGCGCGCGGCGCGACCCCGCACGGTGGTGGCTGCCGCCCACGACCGGTGGCCGAGGGCGACCGGGACGACGGCGAGGGCGCGGTCCCGGACCGCGCGCGTGGCTGGCCGATCTCGTAGGCGCCACGGCGATGCTCAGCATGCTCGTGGTCGTGGCGCTCTGGGTGCACAACCGGGGCGTGCAGGACCTCACCGGCGTGGCGTCCGGGCTGACCTCGCTGGGCCGGCTCACCGGCCTGGTCGCCGCCGATCTGCTGCTGGTGCAGGTGCTGCTCATGGCCCGCGTGCCGTGGGTCGAGCGCGCCTTCGGCCAGGACCGCCTCGCCGCGTGGCACCGCTGGACCGGGTTCACCTCGTGCAACCTGATGCTGGCGCACATCGTCCTGAGCACCGCCGGCTACGCGGCGAGCGAGGACGCGGGCCCGCTGGGCGAGCTGTGGCGGCTGGTCACCACGTACCCGGGGATGCTGCTGGCGGCCGCGGCGTCGGTCGCGCTCGCCCTCGTCGTGGTGACGTCGGTCCGCGCGGCCCGCCGCCGGCTGCGGTACGAGTCGTGGCACCTGCTGCACCTGTACGCGTACCTCGGCGTGGCCCTGGCCATCCCGCACGAGCTGTGGACCGGCACCGACCTCGTCTCCTCGCCGGCGGCCCGCGCGTACTGGTGGACCATCTACCTCGCCGCGGCGGGCTGCCTCGCGCTGTTCCGGCTCGGCCTGCCGGCCTGGCGCACGCTGCGGCACCGGCCGGTCGTCGCCGCCGTGGTGCCCGAAGGCCCCGGGGTGTTCTCCGTGTACCTGCGCGGCCGGCACCTGGACCGGCTGCCGGCCCGCGCCGGGCAGTTCTTCCTGTGGCGCTTCCTCGACGGGCCAGGCTGGTCGCGGGCCAACCCGTACTCGCTGTCGGCGGGGCCCCGGCCGGACCTGCTGCGGGTGACCGTGAAGGACCTCGGCGAGGGCAGCCGGCGGGTGGCGACGATCCGGCCCGGCACACGGGTGCTCATCGAGGGCCCGTACGGCCGGCTGACCGCGCCGCCCGCCGACGGCCGCCCGATCACCATGCTCGCCAGCGGGGTCGGGATCACCCCGCTGCGGGCGCTGCTCGACGAGGTCCGGGTGCCGGTGACGCTGCTCTACCGCGCGCGTACCGCGGACGACCTGCTGTTCGGGGCCGAACTGGACGCGGCGGTCGCCACCGGGCGGCTCCGGGTCGGCTACCTGGTCGGGCCGCGCTCCCGGGACGGCTCCTGGGTCCCGGCGGGATTCCGGGGCGACCAGCTTGCCCGGTGGGTGCCCGGCATCCGCGACCATCACGTCTACGTCTGCGGGCCGGACGCCTGGATGTCCGCCGCCTCGGCGGCGGTCCTGCGCGCCGGTGTCCCCCCGCAGCGCCTGCACACCGAGCGATTCAGCTGGTAGGAGAGCGCGAATGAGGCGGATCACGCTGTGGCTGATGTCCACGGTGGCGGCGGTCGTACTGCTGTTGAGCTACCGCACCAGCACGATGGGCGCGACGGCACCGAACCCTCCCGGCGTCGTCGGTGCGGCGCCGGGCGTGGTACCCGACGCCTCCGTCCCCGGGCCGTCGGCGGGCTCACCCGCCCCGTCCCGCGCCACGATCGTCAACGGCACCGTCGCGCAGACCCGCTGGGGGCCGGTGCAGGTGCGGGTGACGATCTCCGGCGGCCGCATCACCGATGTGGTCGCGCTGCAGGTGCCCAGCGCCAACAGCCACGACCGGGAGATCAACGGGTACGCGGTGCCGGCGCTGCACGATGAGGTCCTGCAGGCGCAGAGCGCCAAGATCGACTCGGTGTCCGGCGCCACCGTCACCAGCGACGGCTACCGCCGCTCCCTGCAGGCCGCGCTCGACGCCGCGCACTTCGCCTCCTGAGCGGGCCCGCCCGCACGAACGCGCGATCTCGCGGCGACGGTTAGCACCGGCCTGCCCGGGTATGCGGCGCGCATGCCGTACGAGGAATGCCTGGACGAGTCGGGTGGGTACCACGCGGGATGAAGGAGCTGTCCGTGGCGCCCGTCGCCGTCGTCGGCGACGAGACGACGCTCACCGACCCGGTGTGGCAGAACGCGACCGCCGCACCGGATGCGGTCCAGTTCCTCCGCCGCGTCGGCGGCGGCGAGTGGCAGGAGGTCACCTGCGCGCAGTTCCGCGACAGCGTGACCGCCCTGGCCCGGGGGCTGATCGCCGCCGGCATCCAGCCCGGTGACCGGGTGGGGCTGATGAGCGGCACCCGGTACGAGTGGACGCTCATCGACTACGCGATCTGGGCGGCCGGCGCCGTCACCGTGCCGATCTACGAGACCTCCAGCCCCGAGCAGGTGGCCTGGATCCTGTCGGACTCCGGGGCGGTCGCATGCTTCGTCGAGACCGACGTGCACCGCGCGGCCCTGGCAAAGTCCCGTCACCCGCTGCCCGGCGGGATCGGCCCCTGGCAGATCGAAGGCCGGCACAGCGTCATCGACGACCTGGTGGCCGAGGGCGCGACCGTGGCCGTCGAGGACGTCGAGCGGCGCCGGCACGACATCGACGCCGACGACACCGCCACCATCGTCTACACCAGCGGCACGACCGGACGGCCCAAGGGCTGCGTGCTGACCCACCGCAACCTGTCCTCCGGCATCCGCAACATGCTGCCCGGACTGCGGTCGCTGTTCGGGCAGGACGCGTCCACCCTGCTGTTCCTGCCGCTGGCCCACGCGTTCGCCCGGATCGTGCAGATCGGCTGCGTGCAGGCGCGCGTCCGGATGGGCTACTCCCCCGGCGGCGCGAACCTCGCCGCCGACCTGAAGGCATTCCGGCCGACGTTCGTCCTGTCGGTGCCCCGGATGTACGAGAAGATCTACGCCACCGCGCAGCAGCGGGCCAGGGGCGGCATCTTCCGGCGCGCCGAACGCGTCGCGGTCGCCTACAGCCGGTCGGTCGACCGCGAGGGCCCCGGCCTCCTGCTGCGGCTGCAGCACGCGCTGTTCGGCACGCTGGTCTACCGCAGGATCCGCGCCGCACTCGGCGGCCGCTGCCGGCACGCGATCTGTGGCGGCGCACCGCTCGGCGAACGGCTGGCGCATTTCTACCGGGGGGCCGGCATCGACGTGCGTGAGGGATACGGCCTCACCGAGACCTCACCGGTCGTGACGTTCAACCTCGACGACGGCGTCCGTATCGGTACCACCGGCCGTCCGGTGCCGGGCACGACCGTCCGCATCGCCGACGACGGCGAGATTCTCGTCAACGGCCCGCAGGTCTTCGCCGGCTACTGGAACGACGAGCCGGCGACGGCGCAGTGCCTGGATCAGGACGGCTGGTTTCGCACGGGGGACCTCGGCGACCTCGACGACGACGGGTTCCTGCGCATCACCGGCCGCAGGAAGGACCTGATCGTCACCGCCGGCGGCAAGAACGTGGCACCGGACGGGCTGGAGGACCGGCTGCGCGCGCATCCGCTGGTGAGCCAGTGCGTGGTCGTCGGCGACCGGCGGCCGTTCATCTCCGCCCTCGTCACGATCGACGAGCACGCGTTCGCGACGTGGAAGGCCCGCAACGGGGAGCCGGCCGGCGCCAGCGTCGCCGATCTGCGTGCCGACACGCGGCTGTGCTCCGCGGTACAACAGGCCGTCGACGACGCCAACGAGACCGTCTCCAAGGCGGAGTCGATCCGCGCCTTCCGCATCCTGCCCCGGGACTTCAGCGAGTCCACCGGCGAGCTGACCGCGACGCAGAAGGTCAGACGCCAGGTCGTGACCGAGGAGCACGCCGAGGAGATCGCCGCCATGTACGCCTGACGCCTGCTCCTTGTATACATCATGTATCCTACGGCGGTGAAACGTTCGAACCAGTCGGTCCGGCGCCGCAACCGGCGCATCGCGGTCGCGGCCGGCGCGGTCGTGGCCTTCCTCGGCGTGGTCCTGACCGCTCAGCTCACCAACCAGCAGGGCCCGGTCGCCGCCCCGACGGCCCCGGCGGCCTCCGCGAGCGCGGGCGGCGCCAGAACCGGCGAGCTCGCCTTCGTCCGCCGCCAGCACAGCGACCCGATGGCGATCGGTGACGTGGACGCGCCCGTGGTCCTGGTGCAATGGACCGACATGCGCTGCCCGTACTGCGCGGTCTTCAACCGCGAGACCTTGCCCGTGCTGCGGCGCGAGTACGTGGACACCGGAAAGGTCCGCATCGAGGTGCACGACGTGGCGTACTTCGGGCAGCACTCCGAGGACGGTGCCGTCGCCGCGCGAGCCGCGGCCGAGCAGGGCCGGTTCTTCGAGTTCCTCGGCGCGGTGTACCAGGACGCCCCCGACAAGGGGCACCCCGACCTGCCGCGCGAGCGCCTGATCGCGTTCGCCGAGAAGGCCGGCGTGCCCGACATCGAGCGGTTCACCGCCGACCTGGACGACAGCGGCCTGCGCGCCGCGGCGCAGGCCAGCAACAGCGAGGCCGCGCGGCTGGGCGTCACCAGCGTCCCGTTCTTCGTCGCCGGTGACAGCGCGCTGTCCGGTGCGCAGCCGACCTCGGTGTTCCGCCAGTACCTGGACGCCGCGATCGCCAAGGCGGGCTGACCGTGGACCTCGGCCTGCTCAGTGCCTTGCTCGGGGGCGTGCTGACCCTGCTCAGCCCCTGTTCGGCGATGCTGCTGCCGGCATTCTTCTCCTACGCCTTCACCAGCCCGAGCCTGCTGATCAGCCGCACCGCACTGTTCTACCTCGGGCTGATCACGACCCTCGTGCCGCTGGGCGTGCTCGCCGGGACGGTGGGGTCCTTCGTCAGCCAGCACCGGTACACGTTCGTCACGGTCGCGGCAGTCGTCGTGATCCTGCTCGGGCTCGTCATGCTGGCCAACATCCCGGTCCCGGGCCTGACCCGCTCCGGGACGCAGAGCACCTCGGCGGCATCCGTCTACGCCCTCGGCACGATCTACGGCCTCGCCGGGGTCTGCGCCGGCCCGCTGCTCGGCGCGGTGCTCACCGTCGCCGCCGTCGGTGGCAACGCGCTCTACGGCGGCATCGTGCTGCTCGTCTTCGCCGCGGGCATGACCCTTCCACTGCTGGTCCTGGCCCTGCTGTGGGGGCGGCTGCCGTTCGTGCGCAGGCTGGTCCGCCCACGGGGGATCCGCCTCGGGCGATGGCGCAACACCTGGACCGGAGTCGTCGGCGGCGCACTGACCGTCGCGATCGGCGTCCTGCTGCTGGTCACCGACGGCACCACGTCGCTGGGCGGTGTCCTCGCCGCCGCCGACCAGGCAGCGCTCGAGGACCGGGTACGGCGGGCCACCGACGGCGTGCCGGACCTCCTCGTGGCCGCGGTCGCGGTCGGCGGCGCCGCCGTGGCCTGGCTCCTCATCCGCGTGCGAGCGGCCCGCCGCTGACCGCGCGACGGCGGGCCGGGGATACTTGTGTGACGCGTCGGTCGCGTCACCGTGGAGGAGAACGTCGTTGGACGGCAGCGCAAGTGCGGCGCAACGGGCCTACCAGGCGATCCGTGACGGCATCCTCAACGGCGTCCACCTGGCGGGCACCATGCTCGGCGAGGAGGCCCTGGCCACGGAGATCGGGGTCAGCCGCACGCCGGTGCGTTCCGCGCTCAGCCGGCTGCAGGACGAGGGGTGGATCGTCATCTACCCCAAGCGTGGCGCGCTTGTGCGGGGGCTCAGCGAGCGGGCGGTGGCCGACCTGGAGGATGCCCGCCTGATGCTGGAATCGGCCGGGGCGACCCGGGCCGGTGCCGGGATCCGCGACGAGCTCGCCGGGCGGATGCGGGAGTCGATCGCGGCGCAACGCGAGGCCTTCCAGGCCCGCGATGTCCGGCGTTTCATCGAGCTGACGATCCGCTTCCACCGCGCCTTCGTGGAAGCCGCGGGCAACGACATCCTGCTCGAGCTCAACGACCGGCTCGCCGACCGGCAGCGGTTCCTGCTGTTCAGTAAGGGCGACTGGCTCCTCGCCCGCTGCGACGACATCATCGCCGAGCACGAGGACCTCGTCGAGCGCCTGCGTGCCGGTGATGCGGCCGGGTTCACGGCGGCGCTGCGGCAGCATCTGGCCGACAACTACGTCCCGCCGGCCTCGACGGGCTCCGAGCGTGGGCCGCAGACCACGAGGTAGCCCCGCGATCACGGTCCTGTTCGATCGAGCCCGCGCCCGGGCATTCCCCAGCGCATGATGGGCTCGGTGCACCCCGCCGCGCCGCGCGAGCGTGCTGATCTCGGCCGAGGGCCGCGATGCGCTTCCCGGCCGGCGCTGTGAAGAATGGCGGGGTGCGTTTCGGCATCCTGGGGCCGCTCGAGGTCCGCGGCGACGGCGGGGAGCCCGTCGCCGTCGGCGGGCCGAAACCGCGTGCGCTACTGACCCGGCTGCTGCTGGAGGCCGGGCAGGTCGTGCCGCTGGAGCGGCTCGGCGGGGACAGCGCCAACGCGCTGCAGGCGCAGGTGTCGCGACTGCGGCGGGCGCTGCCGGGGGCGCCGGTCGAGTTCGCCGGGGGCGGCTACCGCATCGCCGCCGACCCGCGCGACGTCGACGCCCACCGCTTCGAGCGCCTCGCCCGCGACGGCCGGCAGCTGCTCGCGGCCGGCGACTTCACGACCGCCGCGGGTGTACTCCGGGAGGCGCTCGACCTCTGGCGCGGACCCGCCCTGGCGGACCTGCCCGACGCGGCGGCGCAGGTGGTACGGCTGGAGGAGGCCCGGCTCGCGGCCGTCGAGGACCTCGTCGAGGCCGAGCTGGCGCTGCCCGAGGGCACGCCGGTCGGGCCGCTGCGCCGGCTGGTCGCCGAGCACCCGTTCCGGGAGCGGCTGCGCGGGCAGCTCATGCGGGCCTTGCACGCGGCCGGGCGGACCGCCGAGGCGCTCGCCGAGTTCGACGACGCGCGGCGGCTGCTCGCCACCGAGCTGGGGGCGGACCCGTCGGCCGGGCTGTCCGCGGTACACCTGGGGATCCTCCGGGCCGAACCGGCGCCGCCGGCCCGCCGGGCGCTGCCCGCTGCCGTGACCCGGCTCGTCGGGCGGGAGCCGGAGCTGGCCCGGCTGGCCGGCGCGCGCGACGACCGGCTCGTCACGCTCGCCGGGCCGGGCGGGGCCGGCAAGACCCGGCTCGCGCTGGAGGCCGCGGCCCGCGACGGGCGGGAGGCGGCGCTGGCCGACCTGTCCCGGGTCGAGGACGGCGCCCTCGTGCCGCACGCCGTCGCCGCCGCGCTCGGCCTGCGCGACGGCGGGCTCGCCCCGGCCGCCGCCGACCCGCTGCGACTGCTCACCGGCGCCCTCGCCGGGCGGGAACTGCTCCTCGTGCTCGACAACTGCGAGCAGGTGCTCGACGCCGCGGCCGGGCTGGCGCGGACCCTGCTGGCCGAATGCCCGGGCCTGGCCGTGCTCGCCACC
>NZ_JBFAZW010000191.1:0-11417 GCF_040682015.1 Dactylosporangium sp. NPDC051485 | reverse complement strand
GGCGGGAGGTGGATGGCGTGGCTTCGGTGTTTGAGCGTGAGTTGTTGTCGGCGGCGTTGTTGGGGTGGTCGGCGGTGACCGCGACCTGGTAGGCCTCGGCGGCGGCGCCGGCCGCGGCGAGGTGCCGGGCGGCCTCGCGGGGCGGGACGAGGGTGGCGAGGCGGCGGTGCAGCGCGGCGCGCTCGGCGGCGTCGAGCAGGCCGGCGGCGACCTCCGCGGTGTACGGGGAGACGGGCGCGGCGACGCCGTCGGCGAGCTCGACCAGGCCGGTCTCGACGAGCTCGGTGAGGCCCTCGCCGAGGACGGTGGCGGTGACCGGGCGGCCGAGCAGGCCCAGGGCGGCCATGGCGGTGCGGGCCGGGCGGGTCAGGTCCGCCAGCGCGCCGGCGACGGCGTAGGCGAGGCCCTTGTCGAAGGTGTCGGTCAGTCCCCCGCCCTGGGCGACGTGCTTGGCGAGGGCGCTCACGGCGAGGGGCACGCCGCCGGCGCGGCGCACCACGTCGGCGACGACGGCGGCGGACGCGGACGGGGCGAGCTGGCGCACGAGAGCGGAGGCGGCCTCGGCCGGCATGGGCGGCATGGACAGCCACGCGGTCGCGGCGGCGCGCAGGGCCCGCTCGGCGTCGCCCGGGAGGCGGTGCGGTGTGCGCAGTGTGACGACTATCCGACAGTGTTCGGCGATGGCCGGGAGCGCGGCGATCGTCAGCGGGTCAGCCCACTGGAGGTCGTCGAGGAGTAGCAGGCCGTGACGGACGCGGGAGCGGACCGCCTCCGCGAGCAGCGGCGCCTCGTGTGACGGCAGTCGCACCCGCACCGCCCGCGACAGGGGCAGGGCCGGCACGCCGCGCAGCATCGCCAGCGCGCCACCGCTGAACACCGGCCCGCGGAAGGACTCCCCGAGGCGCTTCAGCACGCCCGTGCGGCCCGTGCCGGGCGCCCCCGCGATGACCACCAGACCGGGGTTACGCAGGGCGTCCGCCGCCGCGGCGACCAGGTCGGCCGGCGGCCACGCCGCGGCAGGAACACTGGCCCGGCCGACCACCGCCGACTCGGCCGCCAAGGCGGCGGCAGGCTCATCAGTCGGTGCCTCAGGCACGGGTCGCCTCCATTCCTGGCACGAACATGGGATCCTGCGCGCGCAGGATATTCGTAATGTGTGTGCCGTACGTGCGTGACATGACGGTACTGATTGCACCCAGGAGCGAATAATGAGCGAGGTCCACCCCTTGGACACCCGAGGGTACGTCGGCATTGTGGCTGAACCCACCGGCCTCGCGCAGTCGGTGATCAGTCTGTGCGCGCCGGCGAAGCGGAGCTGACCCCGTGGCTCCAGGACCGCTGAGCTCCCGCGTGGCCGACCTGTGCGGCGAGGTCGGCAACCGCCTCGGCGGCGCCGCCCAGGCCCAGGTCGTCGACGTGCGGCGGCGTCTCGGCGAGCCGCTGCGGGTCGCGATCGCCGGCCGGCTCAAGTCCGGCAAGTCGACCCTGGTCAACGCCCTCATCGGCCGGCGGGTCGCGCCGACCGAGGTCGGCGAGTGCACGCGCATCGTCACCCAGTTCCGGTATGGCACCTCCGACCGCGTCGACGTGGTCAAGCGCAACGGCGCCCGGGTCAGCCTGCCGCTGGACGAGGCCGGCATGATCCCGCAGCGGCTCGGCGTGCCCCGCCACGAGGTCGCCTACGTCGACGTCACCCTGACCAGCGACCACCTGCGCGACCTGACCGTCGTGGACACCCCCGGGCTTTCCTCGGCGAACACGTCCGTGTCCGACCAGGCCCGCCGGTTTCTGTTCTCCGAGGCGCCGATCGACGACGACCTCGACTCCGACTCCGCCGGGGCCCTGTCCGGCGCCGAGGCGATCATCTACGTGTTCACCCAGTCGGTCCGCGACGACGACGTGCAGGCCCTGGAGGCCTTCCGGTCGATCTCGGCCCGGCTGTCGAGCAACCCGATCAACTCCCTGGGGCTGTTCAACAAGGTCGACAAGCTCGCCGGCGGCGGGCAGGACCCGTGGCCGATCGTCGCGCCGCTGGCGACCGACCAGTCGAAGGTGCTGCGCCGGGTCGTCTCCGACGTCGTGCCCGTCGTCGGGCTGCTCGCCGAGACCACCGAGGCGGGGCGGCTCACCGCCGCCGACTGCGAGGCCCTGCGCCAGCTCGCCGCCCTGCCCCAGGGCGAGCGGACCGTGCTGCTGGCCTCCGTCGACCTGTTCACCTCCCGCGAGTGCGCCATCACCCGCGAGTCCCGGGAACGGCTCCTGCGGCTGCTGGACCTCTACGGCATCAGCTTCGCCATCGCCCAGCTCGTCGCCAAGCCCACCCTGGCCACCGGCGAACTCGTCCGGATGCTGTTCCAGGCCTCCGGGTTCCCGCGGCTGCGCCAGACCCTCGACCACGCCTTCCGGTGGCGCACCGACGCCATCAAGGCCGGCTGGGCCCTGTCGAGCCTGGAGAAGATCGCCAGCCACGCCGAACGGCCCCACGACCGGGAACTGCTCCGCGACGCCATCGAGCGGGTCCTGCAGCAGCCCGAGTCGCACCGGCTGCGGCTGCTGGAGGTCGCCCAGCTCGTCACCACCGGCGCCGTCGACCTGCCCGACCAGATGGAAGGCGAACTGACCCGCCTCGCGCTGTCCAACGACCCCGGCTGGATCCTCAACCTCGGCGGCGCCGACCGCGACCAGATGGTCCGCGCCGCGCTGGACGCCGCGACCCGCTGGCGCGCCTACGCCGTCGCCGGGGCCAGCCCGTCGCAGTCCCGGGTCGCGCTCGTCGCCCACCGCGGGTTCTACCTGCTGTCCCAGCGCATCCGCGGCGGAGGACCCGGCAATGCCCGCTAGCCGCAGCAACTCCTTCACCACCGACGCCATGAGCCCAGCCAATAGCCGAGGCCCCCACCCCCAGGAGCCGAAGATGTCCTCCAACAGCCTGCGCCTCGTCGCGGTCGCCGTCGCACTGTTCATCGCGGTGCTCACCGGCGCGGCCGTCGGCCTGATCGGCGGCGCCCCGAACTGTCCCGGCGGGACGGTCACGGTCCACGCGCCCGCCGCGAACCCGTCGAACGGCACGCCCCGCGAGGCGCCGGCCGGCGGCGAGGCCGGCGAGAAGGTCCAGGTTCTCCCGTGCCTCGCCCAGGAGTCCTTCGGCGTCAAGCCGGCCCTGGTGGCGTTCGCCGGCACCCTGCTCGTCGGCGCCGCGCTGCTGCTGTTGCTGCTGCTGGTCTCCCGCGGCCGCGGCGCGGCCGGCACCGCGCCGGTCTCCGCGCCCCCGGCCCGTGGCGGCGGGCAGTCCGACGCCGACCGGCGGACCCTCGTGCAGGCCGCCATCTACGTGCGGGACCGGGTCACGAGCAAGGCCCTCGGCGACCGGCTCGGCGCCGCCCTGCACGAGGCCGGCGTCACCACCCTCGAACCGGCCGGGGTGCGGTTCGACCCGGCCCACCACGAGGCCGGCGGCACCACCCCGACCAACGACCCCGGCCTCAACGGGCAGATCTCCGGTGTCGAGGTCCCCGGCTACGTCGACCGCGACGGGCGGGTCCTGCGGGCCCCAATCGTCACCGTCTTCCAGACCGCCCGCGCCGCCGGCGGCGGCACCGGCCAGTTCCCCACCGTCGCCCAGCCCACCAACGCCCAGCAGCCGCGCAGAGAGCAGCCACGATGACCTCGACCTCCAACCCGCCCGCCGGGCAGCAGGCGGCGAAGAAGCCCGCCGATATGACCGCCGCCCTGGGCAAGCTGCTCAAGGCCGGCGTCGACGGCAGCCTCGCCTACCTGCGCAAGATCGACCCGGACGCGGCCGCCGACATCGACCAGGAGCGCCGCCGCGACGTGCAGCGGCCCCGCATCGTCGTGGTCGGCGAGACCAAGCGCGGCAAGAGCTCACTGACCAACATGCTCATCGGCGTGCCGAACCTGTCCCCGGTCGACGCGGCCGTGGCCACCGCCTCCTACCTCGAGTTCATGCACAACCCGCAGCACGGCGCCCGCGCCTACATCCCCGGCCGGGAGGACCCGGTGCCGCTGGGCCTGGGCGACCTGCGCGACTGGGGCACCGTGCTGGGCCGGCTACCCGACGGGATGCGGCCCCCGCGGCGCATCGAGGTACACCACTCGGCGCCGCTGCTGCAGTACCTCACGCTCATCGACACCCCCGGCACCGGCGGCCTGGACTCGATGCACGCCGAGGTGGCCATGGACGCGGTGGAGAAGGCCACCGCGCTGCTGTTCGTCGTCGACTCCTCCAGCCCGTTCTCCAAGCCGGAGATGAACTTCCTCATCGAGGCCAGCAAGAAGGTCAACTTCGTGCTGTTCGCGCTGACGAAGGTCGACGCCTACCCGGGCTGGCGGACCATTCTCGCCGACAACAAGGGCCAGCTGCAGACCCACGCGCCCCGCTTCGCCTCGGCGCCGTGGTTCCCGGTGTCGGCGCGGCTGGCGGAGCTGGCGATGCAGATGCCGAAGGAGTCGGCCGGGGAGCTCATCCGCGAGTCACGCATCGCCGACCTGCAGCACGCCCTGATCGACCTGGCGTCCAAGGGCCACCTGCTGCAGCAGGCCAACGTGCTGCGCTCGGTGCGCTCCGAGTACATCCGCGTCGACCAGGAGCTCGGCGACCGGATGAAGGCCACCGACCCCGACCCGGCCGACGCGGAACGGGCCAAGGAGGAGCGGACCCAGGTCGCCACCCGCAAGCGGACCGAGTCCCGGCAGTGGTCCCTGGCCCTGTCGACCGAGACCCAGCGGGCCCGGGTCGAGGCCACCACGCGGCTGCGCAACTACATCACGCAGCTGCAGGAACAGTTCATGGAGAAGATCGACAAGGGCGGCCGCAGCGACATCCAGGACCTGCCCGCCGACCTCGACAAGGCGCTGTACGCGTTGAGCGTGCGGCTGTCGCACGACCTCGAGTTCCGCTTCCGCAAGGTCGGCGAGCGGGTCCTGGCGCAGGTGTTCCACCCCAACGAGCTGCAGCACGTGCTGCGCGGGCTCAACGCCCGGCTGCGCCACGCCCTGGGCACCAAGCCGCGCCGCGAGCAGAGCGGCGAAGGGGCCATGGTCGTCATGTCCTCGGCCGGTATGGCGATGATGGCCAGCCGCATCCCCGGCATGATCGGCGGCGCCGGCGCGCTCGGCGCGGTCGGCCTGGCCGGCGCCGGGCTCGTCCTGCCCGTCGTCGGGGTCGGCCTCGGCCTCGCCGCCGGCGCCTACATGATCTTCAAGCGCAAGAGCATGGCGGACAAGGCCCAGGCCCGCGCCTGGCTGCGGGAGGTCCTCGGCGAGGCCCGGGCCGCGCTGTCCGACGAGATCATGCACCGGTTCACCGACCTGCAGTACGCGCTGACCCTGGCGCTGGACGAGGCGATCGAGCGGCGGCTCAAGCAGCTCGACGCCCACATCGCGAACATCGACAAGTCGCTGGCGGAGGACAAGGCCGAGCGGGCCAAGCGCAAGGCGGCGCTCAACACCGAACGGGAGGGCCTGCGCTCCCGCATCAAACAGGTCGACGAGGTGCTGGTGCGCATCCGCGCGCTCACGCCGAACGCGCCTGGCGATGCGGGCGAAGCGCTGGCCGAGGCGTAGGGGGTTTTTGACCGATGGACGGGCACTGGGACTGGTCGGAGGGCGGCGACGACGCCGACACCGCGGACCTCGGCGGCGACACCGGGCACGACCTGCACGGTGACTTCGGCGGCGAGGACTACGGCGCCGACTTCGGGCACCACGACTTCGGCGGCGAGGACCACCACCTCGGCGGCGGGGACGACCTGCACGCCCAGCACGGCGGCGACCTCGACGAGTCGCTGGGCACCGAGCACGCCACCGCGGAGTACGACCAGGCCCTGCACGGCACCGGCGGCGGGGAGCACGGCGAGCCGGGCTACGACGAGGACCACAGCCCGGCCGGCCATCACCCCGACGTCCAGGACGGCCACGACGCCGCCGGCGAGCAGCACGAGGCCGGGTTCGGCACCGACCCCGACGTGCACGCGGCCGGCGACGACCCGGCCTGGCACGAGCCGCAGTTCCCGCAGCAGCTGGACCTGCAGGACCCGCCCGAGCCCGTCGACGGGTTCCCGTGGAGCGACGCCGACGTCCTCGGCGGCCCCGACCACTCCCTGTCCGCCGCGTTCGACCCCGCCGTCGTCGACCACGCCGCCGAACCGTCCGGCCTGGCCGACTACGCCGGGCTCGACGTGCCGCCCGGCACCGACCCGTGGAGCCTGCTGCTCGGCTCCGAGGACCCGGCCACCAGCAGCCTGGCCACCTTCTGGGCGCCCCAGTAAGAGCACAAAGCGCGGCGGCGGTACCTCACTGAGGTACCGCCGCCGCGTTTTGTTGTTGGAAGCGTCAGTTGAGGGCGATGGCGAGCAGGACCACGAACAGCACCGCCACCACGACCAGGACCACCACGATCACGGCGATCCAGCTGCGCTCGGAGGTGTCGCCCTGATGCACCGGCGCCTGCCGGGCCGCCTGCGGCGGGAACGGCCCGGGCCGCTGCGGCTGGACCACCGGCGGCGCGACCGGCCGCTGCGGCTGCACCACGGGGGGACGCTGCACGACCGGCTGCGGCTGGACCACCGGCGGGCGCTGTACCACCGGCTGGACCGGTCGGGGCGGGCCGACCGGCGGGCGCTGCACCGCCGGGGACACCGGCATCCCGGACATCGGCACCGCCGACACCGGCGGCGGGGCCACCTGCCGCGGCGTGCCCGACGTGCGGTTCGGGGCGACCGCCGCGCCGATGCACAGCGCTCCCTCGACCACCACGGTCTCCGGCTGCTCCAGCGTCGTCGGCGCCACCCCCAGCTCGGAGTGGATCAGGTGCGCGGCGAGGGGGATGCGGGACGAGCCGCCGACGAGGAAGATGCCGACCAAATCCTTCGGCTGCAGCCGGGCCTGGTCGACCGCCCGGCTCAGGCACTGCACCGTCCGCTCCAGGTGCGGCTTGACGAGGCTCTCGAGCTCCTCGCGGGTCAGGTGCGCGTCGATCTCCATCGACGGTATGTGGATGTCCGTCGACGACGTCCGCGACAGCATCTCCTTCGCCCCGCGCACGTCCTCGTACAGCATCCGCCGCAGCCGCCGGTCCGAGGCGTCCGTCGGGTTGGCCAGGCTCGCCCACTTCTCCGGGTGGCTCTCCTGGTACGTCTTGCCGAGGTGCTCGATGATGGCGTGGTCGAAGTCGAGGCCGCCGACGTCGGGCAGGCCCTCCTCGGCGAGGACCTCGAACCCGGACTGGGTGCGCCGGACCACGGTCGCGTCGAAGGTGCCGCCGCCGAGGTCGTAGATGGCCAGCGACCGGCCGACGGGGACCGCGGAGCCCAGCACGGCCGTGAAGTACGACGCCGCCCCGACCGGCTCGGCGATCAGCCGCGGGGTGCCCAGGCCGGACAGGCGGGCCGCCTCGACCAGCAGCGACCGGCGCCGCTCCCCCCACCGCGCCGGGTGCGTCATGCGCACCTCTTCCGGCGCCGCGCCCAGCTGCCGGCGGGCCTCCGTGTTCACCAGCGACAGCACCTGCGCGAACAGCTGCGGCACGGGCATCGGGTGGTCGCCGATGAACACCTCGCCGTCGTCGATGCGCCGCTTCGGGTTCGGCTCGAACCGGGCCGGGTCGAGCCGGGCGTTGCGCTCGGCGTCCCGGCCGACCAGGACCTTCCCGTCGGTGTTGAAGTACAGCGAAGAGGGCAGCAGGGGGGAACCGTCGAACAGCAGCGGTCGCATCCGCGTGTCCGGCGTGCGGACCATCGCGACCGTGTTCGACGTGCCGAAGTCGATGCCGAGCACGCGCATGTGCGTCACCCTACCTTTGCCGTTCCGCGCTCTGCGTCGGCCGTCAAGCCTGCCGTAACCCGCCGTTGCGCAAAGTTGACCGAAGATCGCTGCATACTGGCCGCGTGAGACAGCAAGGGGTGCCCTACCTCGACGCGTCAGGACCGCTGGGCTTCGCCCACCGCGGCGGGGCGTCGGCCGGTGACGAGAACACGACAGCGGCGTTCGCCCGTGCGGCCGACCTCGGGTACAGGTACATCGAGACCGACACGCACGCCACCGCCGACGGGGTCGCGGTCGTGTTCCACGATGACACGCTGGAGCGGCTGTTGGGGCGCCCGGGTCGGATGATCGACTTACGGTGGGCGGACCTGCGGACCGAACGCGTGGGCGGCGCCGCCGTCGTGCCGCGCCTCGACGAGGTCCTCGACGCCTACCCGGACATCAGGTTCAACATCGACGCGAAGACCGACCACGCGGCACAGCCGACGGTGGACGTCGTCGAGCGGGTCAAGGCGCACGAGCGGGTCCTGCTCGCCTCGTTCTCCTCCGCCCGGCTCGCCCGGATGCGCCGCGCCGCCGGGCCCGCCGTGGCCACCTCCATGGGCATGCGCGAGGTCGCCGGGCTCTGGGCCGCCTACCAGATCGGGCGCCGGTACACGCCGGCGCAGACCGTCGTCGCCGTGCAGATTCCCCCGCGGTACGGCCGGATCCGCCTCGCCACGAAACAGTTCGTCGACTACTGCCACCGGGCCGGGCTGCACGTGCACCTGTGGACCATCGACGACCCGCAGGAGATCGCCTACTTCCTCGACCTCGGCGTAGATGGCATCATGACCGATCACATCGAGGTGCTCCGCGACGTCTACCTGGCCCGCGGCATCTGGTCCTGACACGCCAGAAAGGTCGACTGTGCAGTCAACGCGCCGGGAACGGGTCGGCTGGTACTTCTACGACTGGGCCAACTCGGCGTTCCAGACCACCGTCATCACCGTCTTCCTCGGCCCGTACCTGACCTCGATCGCCGAGAAGGCGGCCGGCTGCGACGGCGACGCCTGCGACACCGCCGTCATCCACCCCCTCGGCCTGTCCATCGCCCCCGGCGCCCTGTTCCCGTACACGGTGTCGCTGTCGGTGTTCCTCACCGTCTTCGCCCTGCCGGTCGCCGGGGCGATCGCCGACCGGTCGGCGCACAAGAAGCAGCTGCTGGCCCTGTTCGCCTACATCGGCGCCGCGGCCACCACCGCGATGCTGTTCCTCACCGGCGACCGGTACCTGCTCGGCGCCGGGCTGTTCCTCGTCGCGAACATCGCCTTCGGCGCCTCCATCGTCGTCTACAACTCGTTCCTGCCGCAGATCGCCGACGAGGAGGACCGCGACCGGGTCTCCAGCTTCGGGTGGGCGTGGGGGTACCTCGGCGGCGGCACGCTGCTGCTGCTCAACGTGGCGGCGGTGCTGTCGAAGGACGCGCTGGGGATGAGCACCGGCGAGGTGGCCCGCTACAGCCTCGTCTCGGCCGGGCTGTGGTGGGCCGGGTTCACCACCATCCCGCTGCTGGCGCTGCGCAACCGGCCCCCGCAGGCCGAGGCCCTCACCGGCGGCGGCAACGCGCTCACCGACGGGTTCCGGCAGCTGTGGCACACGCTGCGCGGCCTCAAGGCCTACCCGCTGACGCTGTTCTTCCTCGCCGCCTACCTCATCTACAACGACGGCATCCAGACCGTCATCTCCCTGGCCAGCCAGTACGGCACCAAGGAGCTCAAGCTCGACGACAGCGTCCTGGTCCCGACGATCCTCATGGTGCAGTTCCTCGCCTTCGCCGGCGCCCTGCTGCTCGGAAGGCTCGCCCGGGCCATCGGCGCGTGGAAGACCATCCTGGTCAGCCTCGTGCTGTGGACCCTCGTCATCGTCGTGGCGTTCTTCCTGCCGGCCAAGCAGGCGGTGCCGTTCGTGATCCTCGGCGGTGCCATCGGCCTGGTTCTCGGCGGCAGCCAGGCCCTGTCCCGCTCGCTGTTCTCCCAGCTCATCCCGAAGGGCAAGGAAGGCGAGTACTTCGGCATCTACGAGATCTCCGACAAGGGCACCAGCTGGCTCGGGCCGCTGCTGTTCGGCCTCGCCTACGACCTGACCCGCAGCTACCGGATCGCGATCGTCTCCCTGCTGGTGTTCTTCGTCGCCGGCTTCGTGATGCTGGCGATGGTGCCGATCCGGCGGGCCATCGAGCAGGCCGGCAACACCCCGCCCGCCCGCCTGTAGGTTCGTCGCCGTGCGTTTCGGGCTGCTCGGGCCGCTCGCGGTCGACGTCGCCGGGCGCCGCCTGGAGATCTCGGCGGCCCGCGACCGGGTCGTGCTCGCCATGCTGCTGCTCGAACCCAACCGGGTCGTCACCCTGGCCCGGCTCATCGACGCCGTCTGGGGCGACGCCACCCCGGTCACCGCCCGCGCCCAGTTGCACACCTGCGTCTCCCGGCTGCGCCGGCACCTGCCCGGCCTCATCCACACCGACACCGCCGGGTACCGCGCCGCCGTCGCCGCCGACGACCTCGACACCCTGCGCTTCGACCGGCTCACCGCCGCCGGCCGGGCCGCGATCGCCGCCGGCGACCTCACCGGCGCCCGGGCGCGGCTGCGCGACGCCCTCGGCCTGTGGCGCGGCCCCGCCCTCGTCGACATCGACAGCCCCGGCGTCCAGGCCGCCGCCGTCGCCCTCCAGGAGCGCCACCACGCGGCCCTTGAGGACTGCATCGACGTCGAACTGCGGCTGGGCCTGCAGGCCGAGCTCATCAGCCGGCTCACCGCCCTCGCCGAGCAGCACCCGCTGCGGGAACGCCTGCACGGGCAGCTCATGACGGCCCTCGCCCGGGTCGGGCGCAGCGCCGACGCCGTCGCCGTCTACCGGCGCCTCGCCACGACCCTCGACGAGCAGCTCGGCCTCGCCCCCGGCGCCGAGGTGCAGCAGGTGTACCGCGAACTGCTGCGCCCGCAGCCCGCCGCCCCCACAACCCGGCGCGCGGCGGCGGGCCCGTCGTCGCCGTGGACGCTGCCCCGCGACGTCGCCGACTTCTCCGGCCGCGACGACGTCGTGGCCCGGCTCGTCGCCGCGGCCGCCGACCCGGCCGTGCTCACGGTCGACGGCATGGCCGGGGTCGGCAAGACCACCGTCGCCGTGCACGTCGCCCACCTCGTCGCCGACCGCTACCCCGACGGGCGGCTCCTCATCGACCTGCGCGCCCACGGCGAACGGCCCCCGCTCAGCCCGCACAGCGCCGCCGAGATCCTGCTGCGCCACCTCGGCCTCGACCCGGCCGGCATCCCCCAGGACCCGGCCGAACGCTTCGCCCGCTGGCGCGGCGAGCTCGCCGACCGGCGCCTGCTCGTCATCCTCGACAACGCCGCCGACCCCGCCCAGATCGCGCCGCTGCTGCCCGCCCCCGGCGGCGCCAGCCTCGTCGTCGTCACCAGCCGGCGGCGGCTGGCAACGGCGGCAACCGGCGACGGCATCTCCCTCGACGTGCTCGGCCCCGGCGACGCCGCCCGGTTCGTCGCCGCGGTCGTGGGGGGGGGGGCCGGGGCCGCCCCCGCCGCCCCCGCCCGCGGGGTCGCGCGCGGCGGCGGGGGGGCCCGCGCCCACGGCCGCG
>NZ_JBFAZW010000190.1:0-11529 GCF_040682015.1 Dactylosporangium sp. NPDC051485 | reverse complement strand
AGCCGCCGCCGCGGCGCCGGGTGCGGCCGGGCCTGGGCGACCATGGGCCGCAGCTCGTCGAGCAGCCGGTCCTCGAAGGTGATCTCACGCGTACTCATGGGTGTTCCCTCCGAGGGTCAGGATCGGCGAGTCGAGCAGGTCGCGCAGTTGCTTGCGGGCCCGGTGCATGCGCACCCGCGCCGCGATGGGTGAGAGCCGCAGGGCGGCCGCCGCCTCGGCGAGCGTCAGCCCGTCGACGGCCACCAGTTCCACCAGCCGCCGGGTGCCGGCGGGAATGCGATCGAGGGCGCGGTACACCTGGCGCGCGTCCCTCTCGGCGTCGATGCGCTCCTCGATGCGCGCGATGTCCCCCGCGTCGAGCAGCCGCCGCCCGGCGATGCGCCGCCCGGCGTCGCTCTCCCGCCGGACCCGCCGCCGCTCGGCCGCCACGACGTGGTGTGCGACCCCGAACACCCAGCTGAGCAGGCTCCCCCGCTCCGGCCGGTAGGTGTGCGCCGACGCGATGACGGCCACGAACACGTCCGCGGTGAGATCGGCCGCGGTGTACGGGTCGTCGACCCGCCGCGCGACGAACCGGCTGACGTCCCCGACGTACTGCCGATAGAAGGCTTCGAACTCCGCCGCGCCGCTGACGAATCCCATTGACCACCTCCCTGGTACGAGTGCTTACACCCGTACTTGGTCGGCGAGCGCGGCGGCGTTACATCGGGCGTGGTCGTCAGGCGTAGTCGTCCAGGTCCAGATCCACCCCGGCCAGGTGCCGGTCGAACCACTGCGCCGCGGCCCCGGCGACCTCCTCCAGCGCGCCGGGCTCCTCGAAGAGGTGGGTGGCGTCGGCCACGATCCACAGCGACGACCTGCGCAGGGTGCGGGCCGCGGTCTCGTTCAGCTCGAGGACGTGTCGATCGGCGCCGCCGACGATGAGGAGCACGGGCGCGCTCACCTCGGCGAGGCGGTCGCCGGCGAGGTCCGGGCGGCCGCCGCGGGAGACGACGGCCCGCACCCGCTGCGGGCGGGCGACCGTGGCGAGCAGGGCGGCCGCCGCGCCGGTGCTGGCGCCGAACAGGCCGAGCGGGAGCCGGTGCAGCGCGGGCTGGCCGGCGGTCCAGTCGATCACGCCGGTCAGCCGGTCGGCGAGCAGGCCGATGTCGAACCGCAGGTACCCGGTGGCGGCGTCGCGGCGCTCCTCGTCGGCGGTGAGCAGGTCGGTCAGCACCGTGGCCAGGCCGACGCCACCCAGCCGCTCGGCGACCATCCGGTTGCGGGGGCTCAGGCGGGAGCTGCCGCTGCCGTGCGCGAACAGCACCAGGCCGCGGGCGTGCGGCGGCACGGTCACGTCGGCGTCGAGGACGACCCCGGCGGACGGGACCGCCATTACCGTGTCGTACCCCATGATCCCCTCCTTCTGCGTTCAATGCTCGCTACCCCGCCGCCGTCCGCCTACGCATGGTTCGGTCGCGGGCGGGTACCCAGGCCTCGCATGGGACGCTACGGAGCCTCGCATGGGACGCTACGGAGACGAGATCGCCGCGCTGGCGGCGCCGCTGACCGGCCCGGGCGACCTGGACGAGCTGCTGGACCAGGTCGGGGACGCCCGCGTGGTGATGCTCGGCGAGGCCACCCACGGCACGCACGAGTTCTACGCGTGGCGGGCCGCGCTCAGCCGGCGGTTGATCGAGGAGCGGGACTTCTCGTTCGTCGCGGTGGAGGGCGACTGGCCGGACTGCGACCGGGTGGATCGCAGCGTGCGCTGCGCTCCGGGCGCGCCGGCCGACCCGCGGGAGGTGCTGCTGGCCTTCGCGCGCTGGCCGGCCTGGATGTGGGCCAACGAGGAGGTCGTCGACTTCGCCCGGTGGCTGCGCGCCCGCAACGCCCGGTTGGACGAGCCGGCCCGGGCCGGGTTCCACGGCCTCGACGTGTACTCGCTGTGGGAGTCGCTCCGGGAGATCCTCGTCCACCTGCGCGAGCACGACCCGGAGCAGGTGCCGGCGGCCCTGGCGGCCTTCCGGTGCTTCGAGCCCTCGGCCAAGGACCCGCGGGGGTACGCGCTGGCCAGCCGGTTGGTGCCGGTCGGCTGCGAGAACGAGGTCGTGGACCTGCTCGTCGGCCTGCGCCGAAGGGCCGCCGCGGACGGGTCGGCCCGGTCCGGGGCCTGGCCGCACGCCGAGATGGTGGCCGGCGCCGAGCGCTACTACCGGGCGATGGTCCGGGGCGGCCGGGACTCGTGGAACCTCCGGGACCGGCACCTGGACCACACCCTCGCGCGGCTGCTGCGCCGCTACGGCCCGGGCGCCCGGGCCGTCGTGTGGGCGCACAACTCCCACGTCGGCGACGCCCGGGCGACCGACATGGCCGAGGCCGGGGAGGTCAACATCGGCCAGCTCGCCCGCGAGCGGCACGGCGCCGGCCGGGTCGTCCTCGTCGGGTTCGGCACCCACCGCGGGACCGTGGTGGCCGCGGCGGCGTGGGGCGCGCCGATGGAGGTGATGCCGGTGCCGCCCGGGCGCCCGGACTCGCTCGAGGCGGTACTGCATGCCGAGGCCCCCGGGCGGGCGCTGTTCATCACCCCGCGCGGCGACCGGCCCGACCTGTTCACCGACGAGCTGGACCACCGCGCGATCGGCGTGGTGTACCACCCGGAGCGCGAACGCTGGGGCAACTACGTGCCGACGGTGCTGGGCGAGCGCTACGACGCGTTCTGCTGGTTCGACCGGTCCGAGGCGGTACGCCCACTGCACCTGCGCACGGCCGGCGTGCTCGAGCCCGTCGGCGGCGGGCCGGCGGCCAGGTCGTCGCGGAGGCATTTGTCGGGCACGATGGGTAATGGACAGACCGGCGGAAGGGGATGACCGCGATGCAGGTGAACGAACTGCTGGTGGAGGGCTTCGGCAGGCTTCCCGATCTGGTCCGCGGGGCCGTCGAGGGGCTCGACGCCGAGCGGCTGCAGTGGGTGCCGCGGCCCGGCGTGAACTCGATCGGCTGGCTGGTCTGGCACCTGACCCGGGTGCAGGACGACCACGTCGCCGAGCTGATCCCGGCCGAGCAGCTGTGGGCGACCGGCGACTACGCCAAGCGGTTCGGGCTCGAGGGACAGGCGTCCGACACCGGCTACGGGCACACCGCGGAGCAGGTCGCCACCGTGCGGCCGGAGTCGCCGGAGGCGCTGCTGGAGTACTTCGACGCCGTACACGCCCGCACGCACGCGTTCCTGGCCCGGCTCACCCCCGAGGATCTCGACCGGATCGTCGACGAGCGCTGGGACCCGCCGGTGTCGCTCGGCGTCCGGCTGGTCAGCGTGCTCGACGACGACAGCCAGCATGTGGGGCAGGCCGCATACGTACGCGGCCTGCTCAACAGCCATTCAAGATAAACTTGAATGGGAGGCCAACATGGACGAGCAACGGCACCGGGTGGTCATCGTCGGCGCGGGCTTCGGGGGACTCTTCGCGACCAAGGCGCTGCGCAAGGCGCCGGTCGACATCACGCTGATCAATGGCACCGCACACCATCTCTTCCAGCCGCTGCTCTACCAGGTGGCGACCGGGATCCTGTCGGAGGGTGAGATCGCCCCGCCGATCCGTGAGGTGCTCAAGCGGCAGCGCAACGTCAAGACGTTGCTGGGCACCGTGACGCGGGTGGACCCGGTGGCCCGGAAGGTCTCCGTGGTGGCGCCGGGGATCGCCTACGAGGTGGAGTACGACTCCCTGATCGTGGCGGCCGGGGCGAGCCAGTCCTACTTCGGCAAGAACGAGTTCGCCGAGTTCGCCCCCGGCATGAAGAGCATCGACGACGCGCTCGAGCTGCGCGGGCGCATCTTCGGCGCGTTCGAGCTGGCAGAGCTGGAGACCGACCCGGCCGCGATCGAGCGGTTGCTCACGTTCGTGGTGGTCGGGGCCGGGCCGACCGGCGTGGAGATGGCCGGGCAGATCGCCGAGCTCGCGCATCGGCACCTGCCCGGGCAGTACCACAACATCGACCCCCGGCAGGCGCGGATCATCCTGATCGACGCGCTGCCCACGGTCCTGTCCACGTTCGGCGACCACCTGTCCACCCAGGCGCTGCGCCAGCTGCACAAGCTCGGCGTCGAGGTGGAGCTGCAGACCAAGGTCGTCAACGTGGACGAGACCGGCATCGAGGTGGAGACCGTCGACGGGCGCAAGCGCATCGAGTCGGCGACCAAGATGTGGGCGGCCGGCGTGGCCGCGCCCCCGCTGGCCAAGCAGATCGCCGAGGCGGCCGGGGCGGAGATCGACCGGGCCGGGCGGATCAAGGTCAACCCGGACACCACCGTCCCCGGCCGCCCGGAGATCTACGCGGTCGGCGACATGATGGCGCTGGACAACCTGCCGGGCGTGGCCCAGGTGGCGATCCAGAGCGGCCGGCACGCCGCCGGGCAGATCCGCAAGCGGCTCGCCGGGGAAGAGACCGGGCAGCCGTTCAAGTACGTCGACAAGGGCAGCCTGGCCACCATCTCGCGCTTCTCCGCCGTGGCCAGCGTCGGGAAGTTCCACTTCGCCGGGCTGCTCGGCTGGCTGTTGTGGCTGGTGGTGCACCTGCTGTACCTGGTGGGCTTCAAGAACCGGGTCACCGCCGTGCTGCACTGGTTCGTGAGCTTCATCGGCCGCGGGCGCTCGGAGCGGGTGGCGACCTTCCAGCAGGTGTTCGCGCGGCGGGCGATGCAGGAGTATCAGGACAGGTTGCCGTAACCGGGCCGGGTGGCAGCGTTCGAGTTTTAAAGTTTGCTTTGCTCCGGGGCCGTCGGGCCGCGGCGCCGATACGATCCGGGCCGTGGCGGACCATAGGGCGGACGGACCTTGGTGGCGGACGAGGCGGGTCTGGGTGGTGGCCGGGGCCGGGGTGCTCGTGGCCGCGGCGGCCAGCGTCGCGCTCGTGGCGCAGGCGTCCGGGGCGGCCTGCGCGGCCCTGGCGGCGACCTCCGGGCAGGCGACCTACTACGCGGCCGACGGCAGCGGGAACTGCTCGTTCGACCAGGTGGCGGAGCCGCTGGTCGTGGCGCTCGGCAACGCCGAGTACCGGGGCGGGGCGGCCTGCGGGGGGTACCTCGACGTCAAGGGGCCGAAGGGGACCGTGCGGGTCAAGGTCGTCGATCGGTGTCCCGAGTGTGCGGCCGGGCACCTCGATCTGTCGCGGCAGGCGTTCGCGAAGATCGGGAACGTGAGCGACGGGATCATCGCGGTCTCGTACAGCCAGGTCGTGAACCCGGCCGTGCCCGGGCCGGTCACGGTCCGGGTCAAGGAGGGGGCGTCGCGGTACTGGCTGGCGCTGCGGTTCGACAACACCGGCAACCCGGTGGCCCAGGCCGAGGTGCGCAGCGGCGACGGCTGGAAGGCCCTCGCGCGGACCGACTACAACTACTGGATCGCCGAGAGCGGGGCCGGGAACGGGCCGTTCACCGTCCGGGTGACCGACACGCAGGGGCGGCAGACCACGCTCAACGGGGTCGCGCTCAGCCCCGGGGTCGTGCAACGGCCCGGGGCGACCGCGTCGCCGCGGACGAGCGCGCCCGGCCGGAGCCCCTCGCCGTCCGTGATCGCGAGCGCATCACCCGCGGCGCCGACCAGCGCCGGCGCCCCTGAGAGCATGAGCGCCGCCCTCGCAGGCACGAGCGCTCCCGAGAGTACGAGCGTGTCCGGGGCGAGCGCGCGCTGTTAGGTGCCGTGGGCGAAGGAGGCCGCCTCGGGGCCGCGGGGCGGGGTCGCCCGGCGCTCCAGCTGGGGCAGCGCCTGGCGCAGGTCGGCCAGGAACAGGTCGGCCAGGTCGTGGGTGAAGCCGTTGCGGACCACGATGCGCAGGACGGCCAGGTCGGTGCGGTGCTCGGGGAACGTGTAGGCGGGCACGATCCATCCGGCCGTGCGCATGGCCATCGAGACGTCGAAGATCGAGTAGTTCAGCACGTCGTCGCGCAGCGTCACGGCCAGCACCGGGAGGTCCGTGCCGTGGGTCAGGACGCGGAAGGGGCCCAGGCCGGCGATGCGCTCGCCCAGCAGCATCGCGACTTCCCGGCTGTACCGCTGGATCCGCCGATATCCGGCGTAGCCCAGCCGCAGGAAGTTGTAGTACTGCGCCACGACCTGCCCGCCCGGCCGCGAGAAGGCCAGCGTGAACGTCGGCAGCTCGCCGCCGAGGTAGTTCACGCTGAACACGAGGTCCTCGGGCAGCGCGGCGGCGTCGCGCCAGACGACCCAGCCCAGGCCGGGGTACACCAGGTCGTACTTGTGCCCGGAGACGTTGATCGACGCCACCCGCGGCAGCCGGAAGTCCCAGGTCAGGTCCGGGTCGCAGAAGGGGGCGACCATGGCGCCGGACGCGCCGTCGACGTGCACCGGCACGTCCCACCCGGTGCGGGCCTGCAACTCGTCCAGCGCCGAGCAGATCCCGGCCACCGGCTCGAAGCTGCCGTCGAAGGTCGAGCCGAGCACCGCCACGACGCCGATGGTGTTCTCGTCGCAGTGCGCCACCGCGGTCTCCGGCGTGAGGTGGAAGCGCTCGCCCTCCATCGGCACCAGCCGGGCCTCGACGTCCCAGTAGTTGGCGAACTTCTTCCAGCAGACCTGCGTGTTGACGCCCATCACGATGTTCGGCGGCCCGCTGCCCCGACCCGAGTGCTGCCAGCGCCGCTTGAGGGCCAGGCCGGCGAGCATGCAGGCCTCGCTCGAACCGCCGGTGGAGGCGCCCGGCGCGGCCCGCGGGTCGGGCGCGTGCCACAGGCCGGCGAGCATGCGGGCGCAGCGGGACTCCAGGTCGGTGGTGCGCGGGTACTCGTCCCGATCGACCAGGTTCTTGTCCAGGCTCTCGGCCATGAGCCGGTCGGCCTCGGGCTCCATCCACGTGGTGACGAACGAGGCCAGGTTGAGCCGTGGGTTGCCGTCGAGCAGAAGCTCGTCGTGCACGATCTGGTAGGCGACCGGCGGGGCAAGCTCGTCTTCGGGCAGCTGGTCGCGGGGGATGCGCACGGGCTCGCGGGTGAAGACCGGGTTCACCGACAGCTCCGGGGATCGGTCGTCCATCCGCGGGCGCTACCCCGGCGAGGGCACCCCTAACGCGTCGCGGACGGCGTCCAGGGCGGCCGCGGGCCTATAGTCGTGATCGGTGACCATTTCCCGCAGCGCCCGCAAGCGGGCCGACCCCGACCTCGGCGTGCTCTCCGCGCAGGTGCTCTTCGCCCTGCAGAAGGAGCTGTTCCGGCGCCTGGCCGAGCAGGGCCACCCGGGGCTGCGCCCCCGGCACGGGGCGGTGCTTGCCTACCTCGACCCGGAGGGCACCCGGGCCACCGACCTCGCGTTCCAGTCCGGCCAGCACAAGCAGGTCATCGGGACGCTGGTGGACGAGCTGGAGGGGCTGGGGTACGTCGAGCGCCGCCCCGACCCGCAGGACCGCCGGGCCAAGCTCATCGTCCCGACGGAGCTGGGCCTGGACCAGATGCGCCGCTCGGACGAGATCCTCGGCGACATCGAGCGCGGCCACGCCGAGGCGGTCGGCGAGGAGGCGTACGCCGCGTTCAAGGACGTGCTGCGCCGGGTGGCGAGCCGCCAGCGTTCCGCCTGACGGCCCGCCACAGCGGCTAAGCCTGATCCTCGTTCAGCGCCGCGCGCTTGTGGCCGTTGCCGCCGGCGCCCGCGGCCCCGGCGACGAGCATGCCGCGGCGCGACACGCGAATGTTCTTGCGCAGCAGCTCGTGCTGCTCCGCCATGCTCAGCCGGGAGGCGAGGTGGTCGGGCAGCCCCATGCGAGGAATTTCCATGCCCCGCAGTCTGGGGCCGACTATTCGGATAGCGATGAATTGGCACGTGAACAATGGCTGAATGGGACCTGGGAATTGCTATTGAGAATGGTACAGCAGATACCGTCGCTATCTATGGCCCACTCGCGCGAGTGAATCTTGGTTGATTCCGCGGCGGCGCGGCGGCCCCGCCGGTAGGAAAGCGGGTCATGGCCCTGACACCCCTGGCGGAGCGGGACGAGTCGGACACGAGCCCGGGGCGCCCCCCGCGGGGACCGGGCACGCCGTGGCGCTCGGGCTGGTGGCCGGCGGGGCTCGTGCTGGTGGCGGCCGCGGCGGTGCTGCACGCCTACGGGGTCTCCCTCGTCACGTCCGGCGTGTTCGGCCTGTACGTCGGCCTCGCCGTCGCCCTGCCCGGGATGCTCCTGTGGCGGCTGCTGCGTCGCGGCCCGCTGGGGGAGGACCTCGCCGTCGGGGCCGCCGTCGGTTACGGGCTGGAGATCCTGGCCTACGTCCCGGCCCGGGCGCTGGGTGCCCCGCTGGCCGCGCTGGCCGCCCCGGCCGCCGTGCTGGCCGTGTTCGCGCTGGTGCCGGGCCTGCGGCGCAACTGGCGCAGCGTCGGCCGGGCGCCCGCCGGCTGGTCGTGGACCCTCGCCGGCATCGCGCTGGTCCTGCTCTTCTGGAGCACGGTCTACTTCCGCCACCACGGCTTCGGCTGGCCCAGCTACGGCCGGCCGGACATCGACCTGCCGTTCCACCTGGCGCTCGTCGGCGAGCTTAAGCACCACATGGACCTGGTCACCCCGTGGGTGGTGAGCGAGCCGGTGTACTACCACTGGTTCGCCTACGCCGACATGGCCGCGACCAGCTGGGCGACCGGCATCGAGCCCTACGTCCTGGTCGCCCGCCTGTCGATGCTGCCGGTCATCCTCGCCTCGGTGGTGGCCGTGGCCGCGCTCGGCCGGCGGGTGGCCGGCTCGTGGCGGGCCGGGGCGCTCACCGCGGTGGCCGCGTGCTTCGTGCTCGCCCCCGACCCGTACGGCTGGGTCCAGGACCTCTTCTACCGCGACTACGGCTTCAACCCCGTCGACGACGGCTCCGACATCCGGCTGACCCTGTGGACCAGCCCGACCCAGACCTTCGGATCGCTGCTGTTCGTGCCGCTGATGCTCGTCGTGCTGGACGTGCTGCGCGACCCGGTCGTCCCCCGGCGCAAGTGGGCCGCGCTGGCGGTGCTGCCGGCCGCGGTCATGGGCGCGAAGGCGTCCTTCCTGCCCACGCTGCTGTGCGCGCTGCTGCTCGTGCTGGCGGTGCACCTGCTGCGCCGCCGCTCGCTGCACCGGCGGGCCGCCGTGGCGCTGGGGATCGTGCTCGGGTGGATGGTGTTCGCGCAGCTGGTGCTCTTCGGCGGGGAGAGCCAGGGGCTGGGGCTCGGGCCGCTGGACGTGCTGCGCCGCAACCCGGCGGGGGTGAGCACGCACTACACGGAGGATCCGCGGGGGTACCGCCTGGTTGTGCTCCTGGCCCTGACGCTGCTCGGCTGGGCGGCGATGTGGTGCGGCGCGGCCGGCCTGGGCCTGCGGCGCCTGCTCGACCCGGACGCCGTGCTGCTGGCGGGGCTGCCGCTGGCCGGCTTCGCGGTGCTGCTGCTCTTCGGTCACTCCGGCGGCCAGGCGGAGGGCTTCTTCCTGCAGGGCGCCCGCCCCTACGCCGCCGCCCTGGCCACCTGGGGCCTGCTGTCCCTGCTGTCGGGCAGATTCCGGCAGCGGGCCGTCCTCGGCCGGGGCCGGTTGTCCCTGCTGCCGGGCAGATCTCGGCGCCGGGCCGTGTTCGGCGCGGTGCTGGCCGGGGTCGCGCTCGTGTACGTCATCCGGCTCGCCGGCGGCGGCGAGGTGCCGATCATCGGGCCCGAGCGGCGCGCGGCCGCCGTCACGCTCGCGCTCGTGTGGCCCTGGGCCGTCGTCGGGGCCGTCGCCCTCGGGGCCGCCGTGCTCGCCTGGCGGGCGCGGTCGGCGTTCGCCGCCGGGCTCGTGGTCGCGTTCCTGCTCGGCTGTTGCGCGCCGACCGCCGTGCGCCAGATGGGCTACGCATACGCCGACGGGCGCGACAACGGCTGGCACGACCGGGCTGACCTCTGGCCCGTGGTCACCGAGGGCACGCTCGAGGCCGGCCGGTGGCTGCGCGACCACTCGTCCCCCGGCGACCTCGTCGCGACCAACATGCACTGCGCCTACGAGGGCCACCGCGGGCGCTCCGCCTGCGACCGCCGGCACTTCGGCATCGCCGCCTACAGCGAGCGCCGGGTCCTGGTCGAGTCCTGGGCCTACACCGCCGAGGCCCACGACCAGGAGCTGGTGCAGGGTGTACCGCAGGAGCACACCGAGTACTGGCTGCCCCGGGTGCTGGCGGACAACGACGCCGCCTTCGCCGACCCGTCGCCCGAGACGATCGGCCGGCTGCGCGACCGCTACGGGGTGAGGTGGCTGTTCACCGAGGACGACATCATGCCGCCCTCGCCCGAGCTGCCGCGGCACGCGACCCTGATGTTCCGGGCCGGCCACTGCGCGGTGTACAAGATCAAATAGTCCGTACACATGTTCTATCCACAGGCTGTGGACGAACATGTGTACGAACCATCGAGCGCCAGGTCACACGGCTTGTGCGGACCTGTGCGGCGCGGCTCTAACGGTGGCTTAAGGCGAGATTCACGAACCCATTGAAGTGACGCGGCGTAGTCGCTCGGCGACGGTGTCCGGGGAGCGATCCCCGGCGCGCCCGGCAGCGTCGGCTAAATCGGGCGAATCCCCCGCGCCGGCGGTCGTGGCCGACCGGCATCGGAGTGCGTGGATCAATAAAGAGTCTTAATAGTTCTTCAAGCGCGGGCCCTGAATCGTGTCCCGAAGCGGGCGAAGTGCTCGGTGAAACTTAAATTGACCGGTTCGGGTGCCCTGCCTAGCGTGGGTGCCGCCGGGTGCTGGAATGCGCCGGGAATCGCCGCACAGGATAGAGGAGCTGCAATGGCTCAGCCGCACCCGCCGGGCCCCGGCGGGGTTTTCGCACGGCGCGGTCGATCCACTCGGGGCGGCCAGCCGCCCGCTGTCAACGTCGGGCTGGTCGCGCTCGCGGGGCTCCTGCTGCTCGGCGTGCTGACCGGCGCCGGGCGGGAGACGCTGGGCCGGCTCTTCGGCTTCCTGGTCTTCTACTGCGGCGTCTTCACGCTGGTGTCGCTGACCCTGACGGTCATCGTGGGCCTCGTCGCCACCGACCGCATTGTCCTGGTCGCCCGGCACCGGGTGTGGGTGCAGTCCGTGCACCGCACGCTGGGCATCGTCGCGATCGCCTGCCTGGGCCTGCACATCGGCACCGAGCTGGTGGCCGGGCGGGTCGGCGTCTTCGGCGCGCTCGTGCCCTTCACCACGGCGCCGTTCGGCATCGGGGTCGGGTCCCTGGCGGCGTACCTCATGGTCCTGATCATGTGGACCGGCATCGTGCGGGGCCGGTTCGCGCAGAACGGCCGGCCGTGGCTGTGGCGGCCGCTGCACGCGGTGGCGTACCTGTGCTGGCCGGTCGCGCTCTGGCACGGGCTCAACGCCGGCCGCCCGCCGGCCGTGTGGGTCACCGCCAGCTACCTGTTGCTGGCGTTCCTGACCACGGTCGCGCTCGGCCTGCGCGTCTCGGCCGAGGCCAACCGGCGCCGGCAGCGCCTGGCCGCCGACCGCACGACCACCGAGATCGCGCCCGGCGGGCGGCCGGCGCCGCGGGGCTACGAGCGCCGGGCCGCGCGCGCG
>NZ_JBFAZW010000189.1:0-11779 GCF_040682015.1 Dactylosporangium sp. NPDC051485 | reverse complement strand
TTCTCTTAACTTTGATGATCTTAAATGTGTTGGCTCAACTCGGCCCTCACTCACCGGTGCCGCCCGCCAGTGATTCCGTCCCTGTCGGCTGCGCTGTCGTTGGTCGCAGTTGGGCTACGAGGGGTGGAGGCGGTCAAGGCATGTGGGTCCCGGCGGCTTGGTGAAGGTCGGGCATGCCGAGGTTGATGACACGCTGCCGGTTGGCGAGGACGTCCATGGCGGCAAGTTTTTGGTCTGCGGCGGCGAGGGTGGCCTGGAGGCCTTCGACTTCGCCGAGCCAGCCGTGGTTGCGGGCTTCGTCGATGCGTTCGAGGAGGTTGCTGCGGATGTCTTGCAGGCGGGTCTTCTGGGCGGGGTCGGGGCGCAGGAGTGGGCAGCGGATGCAGGCGTGTTCGTGTTGGCAGCCGGTGCCGTACTCGCGGCCGCAGTCGCCGATGGAGACCTTGCGTTTGGCGAAGTGGCCGAGAAACTCGTCCCACTCCTCGGGGGTGATGTCGCGGTACTCCTCGCTGGGGCGGGCTTGGCGGCGGCGGGCGAGGAACCCGCGGTAGGTGTTGATCGCCTCGGTCGGGTAGGCGGCCTTGTAGCCGATCGTGGTGTTGATGTCGGCGTGGCCGACCAGGACCTGGGCGATGTGCGGTGGCAGTCCGTGCATGATCGCGTCGGTGATGAAGATTCTGCGGAAGTCGTGGGGGACGAAGCGCAGGGGTTGCTCGGCGGCGTCGGTCAGGCCGGTGGCGGCCAGGGTGGCGTCGAGCATGGTGCGGATGGTGATGTAGGGGATCGCGCGTTGCTCGTGGCCGTGCGGGCGTTGGAACAGGAACGGCATCGGTGGGCTCCACACCTGGTCGGCGGTGTGGTAGGCCGACACCAGCGGCAGCGCGGGCGCGCCGGCCCGGACCCGGTAGATGATGGCGGTGAGGACCTCACCGAGTTCCGGGGTGACCAGCAGAAGTCGTTCTTTGTCCAGTTTGGACGGTGCGATCTGCAGCAGGGGCACGATTTCGCCGGTGGTGGGCAGCTTGTAGGTGACGAAGCTGTGGTGGGTCAGCTCGAGCAGTTCCTCGATGCGGATGCCGGTGTGGCGCAGCACCTCGATCGCCGCCCACGCCCAGAACGCGTACTCCTCGTCGGCGGCCAGGTCCCGGCGCTTGCCGCTGGCGTCGTCGGCCCAGACGCGCACGCCACTGGAGGTCTTCTTGCGGTTGGGCCGGCGGAAGGTCTGCCCGTCGATGGTGAGCGTCGCGCCCGGGGTGGTGGCCAGGGCCGCGTCCAGAGTGCGCTTGGCTGCGTGCATGCGCTGTTCGGCGGTGCGTACCAGGGCGGGCAGGACGGGTAGCCGTTCCCGGGTGCGCTGGTCTATGCGTGCTTTGCGGTGCGCGTCACGTTTACGGGTGTTGGTCTCCGCGGCGCTGATCGGGCACGGCGCGACCCACGGTCCCCACCGGCTGGGTTCCTCGATCGCCCACTGCGCGAGGTCCAGGTAGAGCGACCGGACGGTGATGAGCACGTCGGCCTTGCCGTGCCGTTCCCGGATGATGCGGCCGTCCTTCTTGCTGCGGACGTGGTCCAGCCGCTGTTTCCACGCTGCGGCCAGCTCCGGCGGCAGGTGCAGCGTGTCGATGCCGGGGTGGTGGTCTTCCAGGTCGGCCCAGAACAGCTTGCCCAGCACGATGACCAGCTGCCGCCGGGTGGAGTAGTCCATGCCTTGGCACCGCTCGCTGATGTAGTCGATGAGCAGGTCCCGTACCGGCTGGCAGGCCAGCTGGTACTGGTCGATCAGTTCGGCGACGCTGCGCGGCCCGGGCGTGAATGCCGCGCGTAGGCTCGCCGGCGCCGCGGCGGGGAACACCTCCAGGTGGCGCAGCACCTGGTAGGTCAGCGCTGCCGCCGGGGCGTCGTTGCGGATGGCTCGTTCCGCCTGATGCAGCTCCAGGAAGTCGCCGACGGTGATGTCGGCGACCGTCCCGGCCTTGGCGATCACGATCCAGGTCAGCCGGCGCAGCACCCACTGCCGCATCGCGGTGGTGATCGCGGAGTTGGCTGCGCAGTAGGCGTCGACCTGGGCGAACCCGTCGGGATCCATGCACTGGCGGGCGGCGTGCAGCACTGCGGGCGTGTTCTGCCGCAGCAGCCAGCCGTAGCCGGGCCGGATCACCCCGGAGCCGGCGACGATCGGGTTGCCCAGCAGCAGTTCCTTGCCGTGGGCACTGACACCGGTGGGCCAGTGCACGTTCAACCACCCGACGGCGTGCTCGAGCCAGCCGCGGCCGAGGTCTTCCGCGCCGCTGGCCAGCCACCGCTGCTGCCAGGTCTGGCCGGGGAACGACGCCAGCCAGGCCAGCAGCTTGCGTGCCCCGCGCCGGCGGTCGAAGCTCGACGCGTCGGCGGCCTTCAGCGGCGGCATGCGTTCCAGAGCAAGTACGCCGGTGGCGTCCATCGTGGTCTGCGGCCAGGTTCCGGGCCTCGGTCGTGCCGGCCATCTCACCGCGGCCGCCACGCCGTCGCGGACCGGTTCGGACCGGCCGGGCACCGCGCGTCGGCGCGGGACCGGTGTGGCCAGGGTCGTCAAGATCATGGCAACCGTCGTCCCAGCAGCGCGTCCAGCACCTCGGGCCGGTAGCCGGGCGTGGGAGGCGGTGGCGGGACCGGTTCGTTACGGCGGGCGAAATGCGCCCTGGCGCGGGCGATGACCTCGTCCTGGCCGGGAATCATGTACCGCTGGGTGGTGGAGATCCGGGCATGGCCCATCACCCATTGCACGTCGGTCAACGGCATGTCCGGGTCCTGAGCCATCCGCGAACACGCGGTATGGCGCAGGTCGTGCAGCGACCAGTTGGTGCCCAGCAACGCGTTGGCCCGCCGCAGCACCGCCAGGCACGCGTGGTAGGTCAACGGCCGGAACGGCCGGCGCAGCGTCCACCACACCGGATCGTTGCGGCCGGCCGGCACCACCCCGCGCATCTGATGCTGGTAGCAGCGCAGCCACACGAACGAGTCCGGGGAGGCCGGCAACCACTGCAACGCCCGGCTGCCCTTGCGGATCACCCCGATCAGCTGATCACCGACGTTGACCCGGTCGCGGACCAGCCCGAGCAGCTCCTCCGCCCGCGGCCCGGCGGAGACGAACATGGCCAGCAGCGCCCGGTCCCGGTCGCTGTCCATCTTGGCGAACAGGTCGTTGAACAGCCCGTCCGGGATCGCCCGTGGGATGGTTTGCGGCTGGCGGCGCCGGTACAGCCCGGTGCGCTGCCGTGGCCATGGTTGCATCGGGTTGTGATGGGCGTGCGGGCGCCGATTCGACACCGGGAACGGGTTGATCACCGGTCCGCGTCCCATCGTGGCGTGGTAGTCGTAGAACGCCCGCGCCACGGTCTCGTTGTGGTTGTGCGAGGCCAACGACAGCGTTGCTCCCGGATACGGCTTGCCGGTGATCCGGTTGACCGACCCCGGCGGCGGGGTCGCCCGCTGGACCCGACGCGAGCGGCGAGGCTTGGGCGCATTCGACACCCACAGCAGGAAGTCCCGGGCATCCACCCGCTGCGCCCGGTCCCACGCCACCTCGACCGCCCACAGGAACCGGAACCAGCGCAGCAGGTCGTAGGCGTACGAGCGCAGCGTCGTCGCCCGCGAACCCCGCCCGGCCATCTCCCGCAGGTAGTCGGTGACCGGCTCCACCTCGCGGCCGTCGGCGTCCAGCAGTCGGTACGGGACCACCCGGTCCTCGACGTCCGCGACCCGACCGACCCGCAGCACCGCCAGTTTCACCACGTCACGTCCCGACACTCCAACCCCTTCTCGACCGGTAACCGAACACCGGGTCCAACGAGGGCTTCGAGCTGGGGAAACGCTGGAGTTAGTCAAGTCAACAAGTCGCCAGAACGGCGGTGAGGTGACCACGGCGTCGACGCTTTCGTCGGGCATCGCGGCGAGCACGTCGCGGGCGTTGCCCAGGTACAGCCGGACCGGTCCGGCCCGCCGGTACTCGAACCCGCTGAGCCGGTCGCCGGCAGCATCGCCTGGGGCGCTCATGCGGGCACCGCCCAGCGTTGCGAGTCCAGGAGCAGGCACAGCGCGGCGGCGGCCTGCTGCGGTACGACCCCGTTACCGAGGACCCGCAGGGCGCGGGTGCGGGGCAGCCCGAGCTGCGGGTCGGTGACCCACAGCTCGGGCAGGCCCATCAGCCATTCCACGAACGGTGGGGCGAGGACGGGTTTGCCGTGCCGGCCTGGCTGGGACGGATCCGGTACGGGCCGGCTGAGGAGGAGTTCCCAGCGGGCGACGGCGGTCGCGTACTCACCCCACCGGCCCTCGTTGAGCCGTCCGAGTTCGGTGGGCAGTCCGGCGACGGTGGTGGTGAGGTCGACGCCGCCCTCGCCGTGGTGACTGGCGCCGTGCCCGTCGGAGGCGCGAGGTGTGGGAAGCACCCGGACTGCGGCGGAGGGCAGGGTCAGGTCGCCGTGTGAGCCGCGTTGTCCGGGGCAGCCTTTCGTGCCGTCGGTGGCGCGTGGGGTGGGGAGGAGCCGGGCGGCGTCGGTGAGGGTCCGGCCGGCGTGTCCGTGGAGCGGGACGCTGCGGCCGGCGGTGGCGTTGGCCGACGCGCGGCTGTCGGCGACGGTCGGGGTCGGGAGGAGTTGGCCGCGTGCGAGGCTGTCCAGGCTGGGCCGGACTGCCGCACCGCGGGATGGGGACTGGTTGGTGCCGTACGGGACGGCGGTCGGGGTGGGCAGTAGGTGGTGGCGGGTGCCGCCGGGTTGGATGAGGTCGGGCAGGCCGTAGGGCAGGCCGACGCCGCGGCCGTCACGGGCGCACGGCGTGGGCAGGGTCGGCGGGTTCAGTGCCCGGTCTGAGGCGGTGTTGGTCGGCGGCCAGCAGGAACAGCCGGTCGCGGCGGTGGGCGGCGCCGATGTCGGATGCGCGTAGGCATGCCCAGCGTGTGTCGTACCCGATCTCGGCCAGGTCGGCGTGGACGACGTCGAACCCTCGGCGGAGGAGCGCGGCGACGTTTTCCACGAGGACGAGTGGTGGTCGTAGGACGCGAACGGCGTCGGCGACGGCGGTCCAGACGCTGGAGTGTTCGCCGGTGATGCCGGCGCGTTTCCCGGCGTTGGAGATGTCCTGGCAGGGGAACCCGGCGGTGAGGATCTCGACGGGTTCGACACCGGTCCAGTCGATGGTGCGGATGTCGCCGAGGTTGACGACGCCGGGCCAGTGCTGCTCACAGACGGTGCGGGCGTGCGGGTCGGTTTCGGCGTACCAGGCGAGATGTCCGCCGAGGACCCATTCGACGGCGAGGTCGAGTCCGCCGTAGCCGGTGCACAGTGACCCGATCCGCGGCCCGCCGCGATGCTCGGTGGCAGCGCCGGGATTTCGGGCTGTGCGGTCGTGGCCGGACGCGGCGCCGGTTGGGTGGGCACTCACGCCACCTCCCGCGCGCCGTCGCGGCCGTCGCTTCGACCGGTGACCGGCTCAGCGGTGGGCTCGGTGATCGGCTCGGCGGCGGTGTCCCCGGGGTGCGGGCAGGTCCACGGCCCGCACCCCAGAGCGTCGCCGTCACCGTCGCTGGCTGCCCGTTTCGGGCGCAGGATGACCTGGTCGAGCGGGACCCACTGGCGGTGCAGGAAGAACTGCCCGCGCAGTGGGTGCCCGTCGGCGTTGGCCCGCGCGGACCCGTGCCGAATCGCGGCGTCGAACGCGACGGCGTCGGCCCATTCAGCCGGACTGCCGGCGCGCAGCGACGACCAGAAATGATCATCGTGAAACGGGCAACCGAGTTCCCTGTCAAGTTCCAGCGTGTTGTGTTGGCGCTCCCTTCGATCGATGGCCGTTGGTGGAAGGTAGGGCGACCAGCCGGCCGGATCTTCCGGTGCCGGTGCGTAGTTCGTGGTTTTCGAGTTCAAGCACGTTGACGATTCGGGCGAGTGCGTCGTTCTCTCCTTGGAGTTTGTTGTTCTCCGCGACGAGTTCGGTGATTCGGCTCTGTGCCTTGGTGAGGTCGTCGCGGAGCTTGCGTTCGTTGTCGGGGACGTGGCCGCGTGCGCGGACGCGGGCGTAGAAGTCGTCCTTGAGGTCGGTGTGACGGTGGGTGAGCAGGTGCCGTTTGACGTTGGCCTCGTCTGCGAGCGCGACGATGGTGAGCGATCCGTTGGAGCGGCGCGGTGTTCCGGCTAGGAGCCGGTCGATCGCTGCTCGGATGGCGTCGCGGTCGGCGGTGGCGGATTGAGCGTTCATGAGTCCTCCTGATCGGTGGTGATGCGGGAAGTGCGGTGGTCTGAGGCGAGTTGAGCCAGGTGATCGGCCTTCTGCCGCAGCCGGTCGGCGAGCGGCTCGGGCAGCAGCGGTGAGCTCGCTTGGGCGCGGAGTTCGGTTGCGGCGTTCTCGATCTGGCCGGCGTGCTCGTCGGTGCGGGCGATGTTGGCGCAGTTGCTGCGGCAGCGGTCGAGGCTTGGGGTGGTCTGGCCGCCGCGGCTGGGATGGCAGAGCGCCTTTGCGCGGTCGTAGTTGCAGAACAGGAAGGCTTCGCTGTTGTGGAAGACGTTGAGCGCGGGGTCGGCCAGCAGGCTGCGGGCTTGGCGCGTGGTGGTGACCAGGCCGCCGAACCGGCGGTGTTGCGTGCCGGCGGCGTTGATCAGGCGACGCGCGGCTGGTCCGGAGATGCCGCCGCCGTTGTCGAGGGCTTCGTGGACGTCGGTCAGGTCCTGGGCGACCGTCCGGGCGGTCTCGAAGTCGAGGAGTTCGTGGATGCCGTTGCGGGATCGTGCTGCGTAGCCCTCGCTGATCAGGGTGCGTAGGTGGCCGTATTGCACTGCCAAAGCGACGAGCCCGCCGGGTCGTCGGGCGATGTGCCAGGCGAGTGTGCGCCGGAACCGGCCGAGGCTGATGGCGCCGTGGGCGTCCGCCGGGATGGCCTCGGCCTCGCGTCCGCGTGACTGGGCATGCTGGTTGACCCACTCGATGAACGCCTTGACCCGGTTGTGGACCGTGACCGGTGAGAGCGAGCGCCCGGTGCGAATCTCGCTGGAGCGACGGTCTTCGGCCATCGTGTCGAACAGCAGCCGGCTTCCTTGGCTGAGCCGTTCCATCACCCGGACGGCGGTGACCACGGGAGGGACCGCGACCCACGGGACTCGAACGGCGCCAGCGGATTGGTGGACGCCGTCCTCGTCGAGGGCGTGTTTGAACTGCCGCCCGTGGATCAGCGAGTGGGCGGGCGGGTCCTCGTCCGGGGCGGTGTCCTCAAGGGCCGTCGCGTAGATCAGTTGTCGTCCCGAGCCGGTCGCAGGCGGCTGCGGGCAGCAGCCTGCTTCCAACGCCAGGACTTCACCGGGACGCATTCCGGTGAGGTAGGCGATGACGACGAAGCAGGCGGTGGAGAGCATCCGGACGAGGTTGTGCCGCTCGTAGTAGAGGAACGGCTCGTGCCAGGGCTGCCCGTCGAGCTGGCCGGTGACCGGGGTGTCCAGCGGGGCTGACACGTGGTGATCTCGGAGGTATTCCCGCCAGATCGGCTGCTTCAGGGTCGCCGCGACTGTGCGTGTCGGTGTGCGGGTCTTCGCGGCGAGGTAGATGATCGCTGCTCGGGCTGGCAGTCCTCCGGCGAAGATCACCGGGATCGGGTCGCCGGCCTGCTTGGTCGCGTGCAGGTAGCGCAGCAGCTGGTCGCTGCCTGTGGCCGTCGGGGCGGAGTCCGCCGCTGCGGCGGCGGCGGCCTCCATGATCTGTTCGCGTTCTTGGTGCGCGTTGAGAATGTCGTCGGCGAACTGCTCGACGAACCGCAGGGACCACACCAGCAGCGGTCCCATCGTCTGCGGGGTGATGGGCTCGGTGAGGTTCTCGCCTCGGGACGACGCGGCGGGCAGGTAGTCGTCGTGGCCGTCGCTCAGCCAGGGCGGCTCGGTGAGCCTGTTCGCGGACGGCAGGAAGGCGGTGCCGTAGAAGTGCAGCCGAGTCAGCGTGATCAGGTGGCTGCAGGCGGTGTTGCGGGACATGCCGCGCTGTTTGTCGAGGTGGTCGGCGAACGCGGTCAGGTCGTCGGCGGTCACGGCCGCGAGGGTGGGGATGCCGCGTGCGACGAGCCAGTTCGTGAAAACGGCCCACTGCTGGATGGTCTTGAAGGTCCGATCGGCGCTGAGCCGGGCTCGCATCGGCGCCCCGCCGTGGGACAGGGGGACCGTGCGGGGAAGCGGCAGTGTGATGAGCGCCCAGGCCGCGTGCCGGAACGCCTCGCGGTAGGCGCCAGGGAACCACTTCTTCCAGTAGACGATGCCCTCGCGTGTGGACGGGTTCTGGCTCAGGGCCAGCAGCGACCATCGGTTGTCGCCGTAGCGGGGGACGGTTGCTCGCCGGTGCGGCTGGACTTGGTCGGGGTCGAAGACCCAATCGTGTGCCGCAGGGACGGCGCGTGTCCCGGGCGGCAGGTTCAGGGCGTGGGTCATGAGTCGAAGCTCCGTCGCAGCAGTTGGTTGACGCGGTCGCGGTCGAGGGCGGTGATCTGGCGCAGCGCGTCGTCCCATTCGGTGCTGGTGAAGTGCGGGCCGGCTATCAGGTCGTGCAGCCGCTGGAACGGTGCCGCCCAGTCCTGCTGCCAGATCTCCGGTTCCAGGACGGTGCGCAGCTCGCCGAGTGCCTGGTGTAGATAGGCCAGCCGGGGCAGGTGGCGGGGTGTGACCACCGCGTTCGGGCAGGCGGTGCAGGCCAGGAACGACGCCCGGCATGGCTCTCCGGGCTCGCTGAACGGGCTGGTGTGGTAGCCGGTGCAGCCGGTGGTGGCGGTGTCACGGCTCGGGTCGCTGTCGGTGCGGCTGGCCCGGGCGCGGAAGGTCGTGTAGGCGGCCGCGATCGCGTCGGCGACGCCGGCGCTGATCTTCGGTGCGGATTCGGTATGGGTGCGCGGGTCCGGCAGCACGTAGCGCGTGTCGTGGGTCTCGCGGGTGTGCTGCGTCGGCGTGCGGCGATGCGCGATCACGACGGTTCTGCGCAGCCGTCGCAGATTGAGGCTGACCCCTTCGCCGAAGCTGGTGCGCCGGTTGTGCCAGACGTTGTCCTGCCAGCCGGTCTCGAACAACCGGCTGGGATCGCCCGCGACGCTGCGGGGACTCCATCCACGGCGCCAGATGATGAGCCGATCGGATGGCGTGCCCAGGCGGGCGAGTGTCTCCCGGGCGGCCCATGTTGCCTCCAGCGCCTGGGTCACCAACCGGCCGGGTGAGTTCGCGCCCCAGTCGGCGAGGTTGCGGGTCTCGAACTGGGAAGCGGCACCGCGGCGCCGTTTCTCCAGCTCGATCCGGTGGATGATCTGGTCGGGGTTGCCGGCGTCCGGGGTGGAGTCCGGAATCCTCAGCTCCATTACCGGGGTGACGTTCCAGCCGTGGGCACCCACGAACAGCACGACCAGCGAGCACGCCTCCTCCCCGCTGAGGAACAGCCGCATCCAGGTGTGCTCAGGCCCTTTGCCGCCCAGCGCCGTCGCGTAGGCGGACACGATGCGTTTTCTGCCGTCCGTGCCGATGTAGCTGGGCGCTTCGCCGCATCGGACAAGGTGGTCCAGTGCCTCGCCGACCAGGTGCTCGCGGGTGGCCGGCGCGAACTGGCCCGCTCGCCACCGTTCCAGGTGCTCGCGGCCTTGCCGGATCCGTTGCAACGCGGCCCGGAACCGGCGTGCCGCCGCCTTCTTGAGCTCGTCGAACTCGGCGTCGGAGTACGCGGTCTCACGGACCACCGCGTTGGGGATGCGCTGGGTGAGCAGCAGCAGCCGCGTCTCGTGCGGCAGTTGCGGATGATCGCGCAGGAACGTCGCCATCTTGCGCAGCTGCACCGGTCCCACGGTGGTGTCCGGTCGGCTCAACTTGAACGCCGCCCACACGCCCGGCGTCAGGTCTTTGACCGCGCTCGGCGGCGGTTGCAGCGTGGCCACGAACCGGGCGAAGTACAGAGCGATCAGCCACATCTCCCGGCTGGAGGCGATGCTGCGCCATGTCCCGTCCGGGCCGACGCGTCGGGCGAAGGTCTCCGCGAACTCCCGACGCAGCTGGGCGGCCACCGGCAGCGACCCGAAGTCGTAGACCGCGGATCGTTCGCCGTCCTCGGCGACGTGCCGAACCACCAGCTCACCGGCCGCCAACGGCTGCTCACGCTGGTGATCACCGACCGGCATCGCGGCGGATCTGCCCCGGGGGCTCACCAGCCGCCCTCGGTGTCCATGACCCGCTCGGACTGCCGGGCGATCTGGGCCAGCAGTTCGGTCGCCCCGCCGTCGACCTGCTCCTGCAGCAGCGATCTGACCTGCAGATCGGAGACCGGGGCCAGGTAGATCGAGCGGGTGGTCTCCTCGCTCGCGTGATCGAGAAGGTTCTTCACCAGGCTCCACGCGTCGCCGTAGAGCAGCCGGAAGTCGTGCCGCTCCTCCACGCTCAACCCGAACCGGTTGTCCAGCGCGTGCTGCAACGCCACCAGCATGTAGAGCGCGAAGGAATGCCTGGCCATATGCGGTGTGAAGAACGGTGTCTGCCGCACCCGGCCGGCCAGCTGCACCTCACACCGTTGCGACGCCGCCCGGTAGACCGCCTCCCACGAATGCGGCAGGAACGGCAACCCGTCCTCGGCCAGCCACAACCACAGCGGCTCCAAACCCTGCTCACTCTGGACGAACAGCCAGCGCCGCTCCTCAACGTCCAGAGTGGTCACATGACGCCGCACCACCTGGCCATCGCCCAGTCGGCAGTGCAGCACCCGCCCGGCATGGCCGGACCGGTCCACCACCACCATCTGTTCGGCGCCGAGCTCATACCGGCCGTGCGCCTGCGCTCGCCGCACCGCGGCCCGGCGCGTGGTGTTCACATACGCCCACACCGCACGCAGCGCGTCTGCGGACACGTAGAACGTGCGTTCGCGGCGGCTCTTCGTGGCCTCCCTGCCCAGCCGGGCATCGAAGTACAACCGGTCCGAAGCGGCCATCTCCGGCACCTCGATGGTCAGTAACGAGCCGCCCTCCGAACGGCGCATGCCCGAGGAGAACAGCACGTCGGAGTACGCCGCATTGCGGTCGTCGTTGCGGCCCCGCCACCGCGGATCACGCCGGCCGTCCGCGTCGTAACCGCGCAGCCCGACGTCACGCCACAGCCGATACGCCCGCGGCGTCAACCACTTCACGTTGCTCGACCGGACGGCCTTCGCCCGCGCCGCCGGCACCCGGACCAACTCGCCGTGCCGCCCGCGTACCTCACGCTCCGTCACCGGGCTCACGGGCAGGAAGCCCCGCCGGACGGCCCAGCCGTACAGCCTGCCAAGGGCCGCCAGCTCCCGATTCCACTTCGCCCCGCTGATCCGCCGCGGATTACGCGTCGACCAGCGCCGCCAGTCCTCGAAGTCGAGCAGGTCCTCCGCGGTCGCGCGGTCCCAGCCCTTACCGCGCGACCACAGGAAGTTGAAGAACAGGCAGCAGTCCCCGGCATAGTTTCGCCTGGTCTCCCGGGCCAGCCGGGCGAAGGACGAGCGCGTCAGGTACAACGTCAGCCGGGCGTCAACCCGCTGGTCAGGATCCACCAGAAACACATCGCCGGGATCGATCCGGCACGCTGCCTCACGCTCACCAAGATCGATCCATCGCTGGAGCACGGGGTGATCACTTGCTACCACAGCGCCGTTCCTCGGCACCCAATGCACACGCCACCGGGAGATCAACTTTGCAACACTGAGAGTCATCACACGAAGATCTAATAGGGAAACCCAGGCAACTCGACTTCGGCGTCCCCGGCAGGCCATACCGCTCGAGGTAGGCGAC
>NZ_JBFAZW010000188.1:0-12443 GCF_040682015.1 Dactylosporangium sp. NPDC051485 | reverse complement strand
AGGTTGAAAATCGCCGTCGTCGGGGGCGGATCCACCTACACCCCAGAACTCATCGACGGGTTCGCACGACTCGCACCATTCGCCTCGGAGATCGTGCTGCTGGACCCGGATGCCGCCCGCCTCGAGGTGGTGGGCGCCTTCGCCCGCCGCCTCCTGCGCCACCACGGCAGCGCCGCCTCGTTGCGCTGGACCTCGGATCCCGACGACGCCCTGCGTGGCGCCGCCACCGTCGTCATCCAGCTGCGCGTCGGCGGCCAGCGGGCCCGCATCAGCGATGAGACCTTCCCGCTCGTGTGCGACTGCGTGGGCCAGGAGACGACCGGCGCCGGCGGCTTCGCCAAAGCCCTGCGCACCGTGCCGGTCGTGCTGGACATCGCCCGCCGCGCCGACCCCGGCGCCTGGATCGTCAACTTCACCAACCCGGTCGGCATCGTCACCCGCGCCCTGCTCGACGCCGGCTACCGGGCCGCCGGGCTGTGCAACGTGGCCATCGGCTTCCAGCGCCGCTGGGCCGCCGCGCTGGGCGTCGACCCGTCCGCCGTGACCCTGGACCATGTGGGCCTGAACCACCTGACCTGGGAGCGCGCCGCCTACGTGGACGGCGTGGACCGTCTCCCGGCGATGCTGGCGTCCAACGTGGACGACCTGGCCGCCGGCGTCCAGATCCCGGCCGAGGTGCTGACGTCGCTGGGCTGCGTCCCCTCGTACTACCTGCGCTACTTCTACTGCCACGACGAGGTCGTCACCGAGGAACGCGGCAAGCCGACCCGCGGCGCACGGGTCTCGGAGATCGAGGAGCAACTGCTGCGGATGTACGCCGACCCCTCCCTCGAGGAGAAGCCCGCCCTGCTGGGCGAGCGGGGCGGGGCCTTCTACTCGGAGGCCGCCGTCGGCCTGATCGCGTCCCTGCACGCCGACGACGGCGGCATCCACGCGGTCAACGTGCGCAACCGGGGCTTCTTCCCCTTCCTCTCCCCCGACGCCGTCATCGAGACCACCTGCCGGGTCGGCTCGTCCGGCGCCGAGCCCGTCCCGGCTCCCCCGCTGCGCCCCGAGCAGGCCGGCCTGATCGCCGCCGTCTCCGCCTACGAGGAACTGGCCGTCGAGGCGGCCGTGCAGGGCGGCCGCGACCGGGTGTACCGCGCCCTGCTGACCCACCCGCTCGTCGGCCAGCACGACAAGGCCGCCCGCCTGACCGACGAGCTCCTGGCCGCCAACCGCGACCACCTGGCCTGGCTGTCGTGACCGCGCGGCTCTATGCGGCGGCCGACGGTGGCAACTCCAAGACCCACGTGGTGCTCGGCGACTCCGACGGCCGCGTCCTGGCCCGGGTCGCCGGCCCGACCACCTCACCGCACGTGCTCGGCCTGCCCGCCGCGGTCGCCCAGCTCGGCGCGCTGGTGGCCGAGGCCCGGGCCGCCGCCGAACTGCCCTCCTCGATCGAGCTCGATCAGCTCTCGGTCTACGTCGCCGGCGCCGACCTGCCCGTCGAGGTGGAGCGGCTGAACGCGGAGGTCGCCGCCCTCGCCCTCGCCGGCGCGTCCACGGTGGACAACGACCTCTTCGCCCTGCTGCGCGCCGGCACCGCGACGCCGGACGCGGTCGGCGTGGTCTGCGGCGCCGGCATCAACGCCGTGGGCCGCCGCGCGGACGGCGCGACCTCCCGCTTCCCGGCGCTGGGCCAGATCTCCGGCGACTGGGGCGGCGGCCACCACATCGCCGCCCTCGCCCTGTTCCACGCCTGCCGAGCCGAGGACGGCCGCGGCCCGGCCACGGCCCTGGCCGACGCGGTGCGCACCCACTTCGACCGCCCGAGCGTCGAGTCGGTCACCGTCGGCGTGCACCTGGGCGAGATCCCCTCGACCTACCTGGACGAGCTGAGCGAGCTGCTCTTCGCGGTCGCGGCCGGCGGCGACGAGGTGGCCACCCGGGTGGTACGCCGCCTGGCCGACGAGATCGAGGCGCTGATCCGCGTCTCGGCGTCGAGGCTCGGCCTGCTGGCCTCGCCCTTCACCATCGTCCTCGGCGGCGGCGTGCTCACGGCCCGGCACCCGCAACTGCACGACGACCTGCTGGCCCGCCTGACCCGGCTCTGCCCCCAGGCAACGGTCACGGTGCTCTCCTCCCCGCCCGTGGCCGGCGCGGCGCTGCTCGCGCTGGACGCCTTGCACGGCGGCGTGTGCCCCCCACCCGTGGAGGCCGCCGTGCGGTCCGTGCTCTAACGCGGGCGTACGAGCGAAGAGGGACGTATAAACGAAGAGACCGGGATGCATGCGAACGGCCCGGACTGGACCGGCCGGCGCGCGGGAGGTCGTCACGGAGCTGAACGGCGCGGAGGAGGCCCGGGCAGGGCAGACCGGGGCGGCAACGTTTCGCGGGCTGGCCGCCAGCCCGCAGTTCATGGTGCTCATCGGCGGATTCGCGCTGTACGGCATGGCGGTCGCGGTGACGGCGCTGGGGTTGTCGGTGCTGGTGTACCAGCGCACCGGGTCGGCGCTGCTCAGCGGGCTGGGGCTGGCGGCGGAGTCGTTGCCGTACCTCATCGGGGCTACGTTCCTGCTCGCCCACGCCGATCGGGTGCCGCCCCGGCCGGGACTGGCCGGGGTCGGGGTGGCGCAGGTGGCGGTGCTTGCGCTGCTGGCCAGCGGGTGGCTGCCGGTTGCGGCGATGCTCGCGGTGACGTTCGGGCTGGGCGTGGTGCTGCCGATCGGCACGGCGATCCGGTCGGCGTTGCTGCCGGAGCTGCTGCGGCCGGGGCTGTACGTGCTCGGGCGGGCCGTGCTGAACGTGACCGGGTACGTCACGCAGGTTGTCGGGTACGCGCTCGGCGGCACGCTGCTCGTGGTGCTGGGTGCGCGGGCCACGCTCTGGGTGGCGGCCGGGCTGGCGCTGGGCGCCGTGGTGGTCCACTGGGTGGGGCTGCGGGCGCGGGCGGCGCGGGGGCCGGGGCAGGGGGCGGCGTGGCGGCAGACGTGGCGGGTGAACCGGCGGCTGCTCGGCGACGGGCGGATCAGGCGGCTGCTGCTGGCGCACTGGCTGCCGCTGGCGGCGATCGCGGGGCCGGAGGCGGCGCTGGTGCCCTACGCGGCCGGGCACGGCGAGGCGGCGCTGGCCGGTGGGCTGCTCTGGGCCGTCGCGGCGGGCAACCTGGTCGGGGACCTGACCGTGGGGCGGTACGTGCCGGTCGGGCGGCAGGAGCGGCTGGTGCTGCCGCTGGCGCTGCTGATGGGGGTGCCGCTGCTGGGGTTCGCGGCCAGGCCGGGGCTGGCCGGGGCGGCCGGGCTGTGCTTCGTGGCGTCGACCGGGGTGGCGTACCAGCTCGGGCTGCAACGCAGGTTCCTCGACGCGGTGCCCGAGGAGGTTCGGGGGCAGGCGTTCGGGCTGCTCGTCACCGGGATCACCACGGTGCAGAGCCTGGCCGTCGCCGTCGCGGCCGCGTTGGCCGAGGCGCTGGGGCCGGGGACCGTCGTCGTGGTGTTCGGGGGCGTGACGGTGGCGATCGCACTCACCCTGACCCGCCTTCTCCGACACAATCCGTGACGACCGCGGGGCTCGCAGAAGAGGCGGCTTGCTGGTCGTGGCCCCACCGGGGCGTGGCGTGCCCGCGCCGGCCGGACGATACCGTCCAAACACATTCGCGCTGGTGGGAGCGTTGACATTCGCCGCAGGGTGCCGATAAGGAAGCCGAGCGGCTGTGAGGTGACTCTCAAACTGGCCGATCGGTCAGCCACTGACCGATCGGTCAGGCATGCTGGGCCGAGACCCTGACCGATCGGACAGGGTGGCCGAGCGTGATGTAGGCCGGGCCGGTGGGCGGAGGTGGAGCCGTGGGGCGCAGCAGCACCCGGGACGAGATTCTAGGCGCAGCGGCGCGCCAGTTCGCCGCGGCCGGGTACAAGGGGACCTCGCTGCACGACATCGCGGTCGAGGTGGGGTGCTCGAAGGCCGCGCTGCTGTACCACTTCGACAGCAAAGAGGCGATCCTCACCTCACTGTGCGCGCCGGCGATCGCCGAGCTCGAGGGGCTCCATGCGCGCCTCGACGGGCTCGACGACGCGACCGCGCGGACGACGGCGATCGAGGGGTTCGTCGGCCTTTGCCTGCGGTACCGCAAGGAGATCCAGGTCATCTACGGCGACCTGCCGGGCCTGTTGCAGCGGCCGGCTCTGCAACGAGTACACCTCATGACCCAGAAGATCTGCGAGGTCCTCGCCGGGACGTCCGGGTCGCCCACCAGCGTCATCGCGGCCAAGCTCGTGCTCGCCGGGATTCCGGCGATCGCGTTCGCCATCGACCTGGAAATGCACGACTACTCCGACGAGGAACTGCGCGCCGCGCTCATCGAGGCGGCGACGCGGGCACTGGCACCGCTCACCTAAAACACCGTTAGGACACGAACGTCATGGCTACTGTGCTCTACCGGCTCGGCCGGGCCTCGTTCCGGCACCGCTGGGTGGTGCTGATCTTATGGATCGTCGTGCTCGGGGCGCTCGGCGGCGCGGCCGCCGCGTTCAAGGGGCCGACCTCCAGCAACTTCACCATGCCCGGGACCGAGTCGCAGCGCGCGATCGACGCGCTGAAGCAGCAGTTCCCGGAGGCCAGCGGGGCCACCGGCACGATCGTGATCGCGGCGCCCGAGGGCGCGAACCTGGCCGCTGACGCCAACAAGGCGGCGGTACTGGGACTGGTGCAGGAGGCCAACAAGCTGCCCGGCGTGGTCGGGGCGATGGATCCGTACAGCATCGGGGCGCTGTCCCAAGACGGCCGGTACGCGCTGCTCACCGTGCAGTTCACCAACCGCGCGGACCAGGTGACCAAGGACCAGCGGGCCGCGTACGAGGCCACCGGGGCTGCGGCGGAGAAGGCGGGCCTGCGGGTCGAGCACGGCGGCGAGGTGATGAACCACGAGCCCGAGGTCGGCGGCAAGGAGGGCATCGGCGTGGTCATCGCGCTGGTGGTCCTGCTGGTGACGTTCGGCTCGCTGATCGCGGCCGGCATGACCATGCTCAACGCGCTGCTGGGCGTCGGGGCCGGCATGGCCGGGCTCTACGCGCTGTCCAGCGCCGTGCACCTGACCAGCACCGCGCCGGTGCTGGCGCTCATGCTCGGCCTCGCGGTCGGCATCGACTACTCGCTGTTCATCTCCTCCCGGCACCGGCAGAACCTGGTCGAGGGGCACGCGCCGGACGAGGCGGCGGGCCGCGCGGTCGGCACCGCCGGCTCGGCGGTCGTCTTCGCCGGGCTCACCGTGGTCATCGCGCTGGCCGGCCTCGCGGTGGTGAACATCCCGTTCCTGACCGTGATGGGCCTGGCCGCGGCCGGCACGGTGGCCGTCGCGGTGCTGGTGGCGATCACGCTGCAGCCGGCGCTGCTGGCCTTCGCCGGCCGGAAGATCCTGTCCCGGACGCAGCGCAAGGCGCTCGCCGAGGGCGCGGCGCACCACAGCGAGAACTTCGGCTTCCGCTGGGCCCGCTGGATGATCCGCCTGCGGGTGCCGGTGATCCTGGTCGGCGTGCTCGGGCTGGCCGCCCTGGCCATCCCGGCCGCGCACATGCGCATCGCCCTGCCCGGGGCGAGCGCCGGGCCGGCCGACACCCCGGCCCGCAGGGCGGCCGACCTCATCGACCAGGGCTTCGGGCCGGGCTTCAACGGACGGCTCGCGCTCGTGGTGTCCAGCAGCTCCCCCGACGTGACCAAGGCCAAGGCCGGCGAGGCCATCAAGGCCGTCACCGGTACCGAGAACCTGCTCGCCGCCACCCCGCCGAACTTCAGCCGCGACGGCAAGACCGCGCTGGTGGCCCTGATCCCGAAGACCGGCCCGACGGACGCGGCGACCGAGGACCTCGTCCACGCGGTCCGGACCAAGCTCAAGACCGTCGGCGGGGCCGACTTCGCGGTGACCGGGCAGACGGCGGTCGGCATCGACGTGTCGGAGAAGCTGTCGGACGCGATGCCGGAGTACCTGCTGCTGGTCGTCGGGCTGTCCGTGCTCCTGCTGATGCTGGTGTTCCGCTCGATCCTGGTGCCGCTCAAGGCCGCCGCCGGGTTCCTGCTCACCGTGGGCGCCACGTTCGGCATCACGGTGCTGGTGTTCCAGGACGGCCACCTCGGCTCGCTGGTCGGGCTGGATCAGCCCGGGCCGCTGGTGAGCTTCCTGCCGATCCTGCTCATCGGCATCCTGTTCGGCCTGGCGATGGACTACGAGGTCTTCCTCGTGTCGCGGATGCGCGAGGACTTCGTGCACGGCGACACCCCGCGGCAGGCCACGATCAACGGCATGGGCCACGGCGCCCGGGTGGTGACCGCGGCGGCGATCATCATGGCGTCGGTGTTCGCGGGCTTCATCCTGGTCGACGACCCGGTCATCAAGTCGATGGGCTTCGCCCTGGCGATCGGCGTGGCGATCGACGCCTTCATCGTCCGCATGACGATCGTCCCGGCGGTGGTGTCGCTGCTCGGCCGGGCCGCGTGGTGGATCCCGCGCTGGCTGGACAAGATCCTGCCGAACGTCGACATCGAGGGCGAGAAGTTGCGGGAGCACCTGTCCACGGAGCCGGCCAAGGAACCGGTCTCGGTGTAGCACCCGAAACATCCGAAAAGTCCGGTGCACTCGCACCGGACTTTTTCGGCTTTCGCACGCGGCGCACCAGCCGGGTCAGAGGACGTAGACGTTGTAGTCATAGGGGCGGCCTCGGTCGTAGATGGCACGCAGCCAGGGCTGCCTTACCTCGGGCAATCGGGCCAGAACGCTGAAGAAGATCCAGCCGTCCGGCTCGAGTCGGTAACCGGGGAGCAGCGCCGGCAGGGCCTCCGGCAGCATCGGAACCGACCGTCCGACCGGCTTGGGGTCGCGGTGGAACGCGAGGTGCCGCCATGCGTCCCAGGCCAGCGGGACCGGCTTCACCGGCTGGGCCACCGGCCAGTGTTCGCCGGTCTGCGGATGTTCCGGGACGAGGGCGAGGTGGCCGTCGGCGGCCGGAAGGCCGGGCCCGGCCAGGACCAGGGTGCGCTCGGGCCGCGTGCTGGCCGGGCCGACGAGACGGTCGAGGGTGGGCCGGAGGATTTCGGTGACCCGGTGATCCGGGATCAGGATCGGGTCGCCGCCCGAGGCGGCCAGCAAGTGCGCCAGCGCCGAGGCAAGGGCGGCCGCCCATATCGGGTGCCAGCCGCCGTTTGGTTCGGACGGCGGGAGGCCGGGCCGCTGGTCGATCAGGTCCGTCCAGTCGAGCACCGGGTGCGGGCCGGGACCTTCCTCGATCACGCGGGTTGTCAGCGGATCCAGCCACACCGCCTGCCACAGGCCGCAGTCGTCGATCCGGGTGGCCACCGGCGTGCCACAGGTGACGCAGACCGTGTTGGGTTCGCCGCCGCCGAGGCCGCAGCACGCGGAGTCGCCGGCCAGCGCCGGGTCGATGACGGCGCCGCGGACGTCCCCTGGGGCGAGTAGCACCTGGCCGGCCGGTCCGTCGGAGATGCTGAACCTCGGCGCGTACCAGCCAAGTGCCTCGGCCTCACCAGCTTCGAGCTCGGCCCACCGGCGCCACGGCGAACCGGAGGGCAGCGGATCCACCGCGAATGTGCCGGGTTCCAGCACCGGGTCGAGTGAACCCGGCGCACTGCCGTACGTCTGATGCGCGTGGACGGGAAGCGCCACCCTTGACACCGGAACCGTCAGAGCGGCTCCGCAGGTCCGGCAGCCGTGAATCGTCATGGCACCCTCGCGTCGACTGAGGTTAATCTAGCTCACCTTCAACTGTGACCGTCCGTGTTCGAACGGCGGGCGTCCGGTGTTCTGCCGGCGGCCGGCGTGGCTACCCTGCGTAAACTCGAATCGTGATCGTGGACCTTTCGCACGAGATCGCCGCTGGCATGTTCACCGGCTTGTTCGAGATCGGGCCGCTGAGCGTGTTCGGCAACATCGGCACCTACCTCGACGCGCCGTACCGCTACGACGCCGACCGGGCCGACCTCGCACGCCTTCCGCTCGAACGGCTGGTCGACGTGTCGATCACCATTGTGTCCGCGATCGGCCGGACCGCAGTGACCGCGGCCGACCTCGGCGACCCCGGCCAGTTGTGGGGACGCGCCGTCCTGGTGCACACCGGCTGGGCCCGCCACTGGGCGACGCCCCGCTACCTCGACCCGGACTGCCCGCACCTGACGCCTGACGCCGTCGACAAGCTCGTTGACGCCAACGCTGCGCTCGTCGGCATCGACTCGCCCCACATCGACGATCCGGCCGACCCGAACCGGCTCGCCCGCCGGCGGCTGCTCGGTGCCGACATCCCGATCATCGAACACCTGACCAACCTCGAATCAGTACCGGGCACAGGGGCCCGCTTGATCGCCCTCCCCCCGCCGATACGGGCGATGGCGTCGTTCCCCGTGCGCGCCGTCGCTGTCTACGACGGCTCGGGCTCGCACCAACCAGCAGCCGTCCGGTAGCCGATGATCTGCTGTGCGGCGCCCAGCCGGCCGGGTTGGTGCGAGACGACATCAATCCGCCCCACAGCCGGCCCGATCGGCCGCCGCCGGATGGTCGAGATCATGTCGACCGGGCTCCGCCCTCTGGACAGGAACAGTTAACAAACCTAATAATGGCGACCACCGTCGATGGAGGTCGCCCATGAAGCGCGTCGCGCTCGTACTCGGCGCCGCTACCTTGCTGGTCACGGGCATATTCGTGGCCACCAACGCGTATGCGGCCAACCTTCTCAGTAATCCCGGCTTCGAGAGCGGCTCGCTATCGGGCTGGTCCTGTACCGGATCCGGATCGGGCGCGGTCACCTCGCCTGTGCACTCCGGCTCGTACGCCCTGAACGGCAACGCCACCGCCTCGGACAACGCGCAGTGCACGCAGACGGTCTCCGTCCAGCCGAACACCGCGTACACCCTGTCGGGCTGGGTCCGCGGCAACTACGTCTACATCGGGGTCACCGGCGGCGCCTCCACCTGGACGCCCACCGCCTCCGCCTACACCAAGCTGTCGGTGGCGTTCACCACCGGCGCGAGCCAGACCTCCGTCCAGGTGTTCCTGCACGGGTGGTACGGCCAGGGCGCCTACAACGCCGACGACATCTCCCTGGACGGGCCGGGCACGCCCCCGACCTCGACGCCGCCGACGTCGCCGTCCGCCACGGCGAGCGCCTCGCCCTCCCCGACCCAGTCGGCCTCGCCGTCGCCGTCCAAGTCGCCCAGCACCAGCCCGACCCCGAGCAGCAGCACCCCGCCGGTGACCGGGCTGGCGAAGCACGCGCTCATCGGCTACATGCACGCGAGCTTCGCCAACGGATCCGGCTACATCCGCATGGCTGACATCCCGTCGTCCTGGGACGTCATCGACCTCGCGTTCGGCGAGCCGACCAGCGTGACCTCCGGCGACATCCGGTTCAACCGCTGCTCGGTGGCCGAGTGCCCGAACGTGGAGTCCGACGCGGAGTTCCTCGCCGCCATCAAGGCCAAGCAGGCCCAGGGCAAGAAGGTGCTGCTGTCGATCGGCGGGCAGAACGGCGAGGTGCAGCTGACCACGACCGCCGCCCGGGACACGTTCGTCAACTCGGTCGCCGCCATCATCGACAAGTGGGGCCTCGACGGGCTCGACGTCGACTTCGAGGGCCACTCGCTGTACCTCAACGCCGGCGACAGCGACTTCCGCAACCCGACGACCCCGGTCATCGTGAACCTCATCTCGGCGCTGAAGTCCCTCAAGACCAGGTACGGCACCAAGTTCGTGCTGACGATGGCGCCCGAGACGTTCTTCGTCCAGCTCGGCTACCAGTTCTACGGCGGCACCAGCGCCGGGGACAACCGGGCCGGCTCGTTCCTGCCGGTCATCCACGCGGTGCGCGACTTCCTGACCATCCTGCACGTCCAGGACTACAACTCGGGCCCGATCTGGGGCCTGGACAACCAGTACCACACCATGGGCGGCGCGGACTTCCACATCGCCATGACCGACATGCTCAAGGCCGGCTTCCCGGTCGCCAACACCGGCCAGACCTTCCCCGGCCTGCGCCCGGACCAGATCGCCATCGGCGTGCCGGCCGCGGTGAGCGCCGGCAACGGCTACGTGGCACCGGCCGTGGTCCAGAGCGCGGTCACCTGCCTGGTGTCGGGCTCCGGCTGCGGCGGATACACCCTCCGCGGCGGTACCTCACCGGCGTTCCGCGGCCTCATGACCTGGTCGATCAACTGGGACAGGTACTACAACTGGGAGTTCATGAACGCCCAGCGCCCCTTCCTGAACTCGTTGCCGTAGTTTTCAACGGGTGAGCGCACTCGAACTCGTGAGCAGCTGGCCCGTGCAGACCGCCGCCGTGGTGGTCGTGGACGCCAAGGGTGTCCGCGACCGCCACGGCCCGGACGTCGCTCTCCCGTGGGCGTCGGTCACGAAGCTGCTGACGGCCCTGACGGTCCTCGTGGCCGTGGATCGGGGTGACGTACTGCTGGACGAGGCCGCCGGCCCCGAGGGCGCGACGGTCCGCCACCTGCTGGCGCACACCTCCGGCGTGGCCTTCGACGACGACTCGCTCCTGTCCGCCCCGGGCCGCAAGCGCATCTACTCCAACCGCGGCTTCGAGCTGCTCGCCGACTTCGTCCTGACCCGCACCGGCGGCACGTTCGCCGAGCTGATGACAGAGTCGGTCCTGCGCCCGCTCGGCATGGGCGGCACCCGCCTCGAGGGCTCCCCCGCCGCCGGCGCCGTCGGCCCGGTGTCCGACCTCGCCCTGCTGGGCCAGGAGCTGCTCGACCCGTCGCTCGTGCCCGACCTCATGCCGGAGGCCACGACGGTGCAGTACCCCGGCGTCTCCGGCGTGCTGCCCGGCTTCGGCCGCCAGGACCCGAACGACTGGGGCCTCGGCTTCGAACTGCGCGACGGCAAGTCCCCGCACTGGACCGGCGGCCGCAACAGCCCGCGCACCTTCGGCCACTTCGGCAGGTCGGGCACGTTCCTGTGGGTCGACCCGGACGCCGGCCTGGCCCTGGCCTGCCTGACCAACCGCGACTTCGGCGAGTGGGCGGCCGAGGTCTGGCCCGCCCTGTCCGACGCCGTGCTGGCGGAGCAGGCGGCCTGAGCCGCGACGACAGCGCACTCCAGCCGGCCGGCCAACAGCGGAGGCGATCCAGCGGCGGCCCTGACGCAAAGTCACCCGATAACCGAATATCGGACATATCGACTCTTTTACCTGGTCGTTGTCGCGGACAAGGCGGCCTTCGCCTGCGGTGACCCCGAGCGCAGCCCCTCGCCGATGAGGTCGCCGCCGGCGCCGTAGATCAGCTCACGGCGGTTGCCCGATGCGGAGAAGCCGCGGCAGCGCCGGGGCGGCTCGAGCAGGCCCTGGCGACGGCGAACAGGAGCGTCGCCGGGTCGATCGGCACCACGCCCCGCACCCCGGCGGCCAGCGCCCCGCCGAATCGGCTGAACCGGCGATCGGTCCGGGCATCCATCCCCGGGCCACCGTCACCACGACGAGGCTGTCGGCGTGCTGGCCGTGCGGCCACCGCGCTGCATCGAGTGCGGGCCGAGTGCTGGGCGTTGCCGATGTGGGTCTGCGGGGTCGAGCCGGGCTCGGCAAGCCGCCCCGCCCTGCGCACGCATTTCGAGCGCCGCTGCGCGCTTCGTTGAGATCACCTCGTTGTCTGGCTCTGGATGGTATTCCCGTGTTCGTCGTGGGCCGGGAGTTTCGCTGATCCGGGTTTGCTGTGTGGACGGTTCCGGTCAGGCCGGAAGGGGACACCTGAAAGGCCTTCCCGTCCACTCCGGGACCGGGAAGAGTATTCCTCACCGGGGCAGGAAACGCCCCGGGTGGAACACCGGGAAGCGTCCGGTGACACCAACCAACGCTATCGAACCGGGGCGAAGCCATGTCTGTTTGAGTCTGCCGGACGGGCGTTATCGAAGGCAGCAAACCGCGCGCTACACAAAAGGCCGGTGACTCGTTCACGGCAATTCCCGACCATGCAGCCAGCATTCCTATACCGCACGAATTGGAGCGCCCGATGTTGACGTCACTGCGGCCCCTGGCCACCACCATGTGCGCGGCCGCGGCCGTTGTCGGACTGTCCACCCTCGCCGGCTGTTCCTCCGACAGCCGCCCGGCCACCGACGCCGCGCCCGCCACAACCGGTGTGCTCACCCCGCAGGCATCAACGCCGGCCACTCCCAGCACCCCCAGCTCTCCCAGCTCTCCCGGCTCTGCCGGCCCCTCCACCAGCCCGGCCACCAGCCCGGCGGCCGGGGCTAAACCCGCCGCCCGTCCGTCCGGGGCCGGCAGCCCGGTCACGAGGCCGGCCGCGGATCCGTGTCCTGTCAGTGCGGCGGCGTTGTTGAGCGCGTTGCACGACAGTCCGGACTTCTACCAGCGCGCGGCGAAGCCGGCCGCGTTGCAGGACGTCGCGTGTGCCAGCGGATACGCCATCGCGGGCACCGCCTACGACGGGCA
>NZ_JBFAZW010000187.1:0-12582 GCF_040682015.1 Dactylosporangium sp. NPDC051485 | reverse complement strand
TAGATCCAAAACGATGGCCGCCACGCCAGTGGCGGCCATCGTTTAACACCAGTCACCTAGGGGGCGTATCAAAGTCTGTGCCATCAGCGCTGCTGGCCGCAGTATGTGTCGTTGCGGGTGTCTGGCTGAGCGCCACGTTGGGTAGTGTCGATGTGTGGCGGGGGCGGGGCCGCGGTGGCGGGGGCCGAATCGGGCGGTGCCGTGGCGGCACGAGGGTCCGGTGTCGGTGTTGCGTCTGCCGTTGGATGTGCGTGAGCCGCGGGTCAACGTGGGGCTGCAAGGAGCCCTGTCCGAGTCAACCGGAACCCACCACCCCGACCCCCACCAACACGGTGGGCGGTCGCGGCGGCCGCAGCCTGCCACCGGCCAGCACGGCCGGTGGCAGGGCGCTCGGCGAACCTTCGGAACGAGCCCTCGACAACCCCGGATGAGCCCCACCACACCAGTGGCCAGGACCACGCCGGAACGACGAGACGCACACTCCGAACTGTTGAACAAGCCCGGCATTACGACCGGACTTCGATACAGACCTTAGAGCAGGGTGCCGCCGGTGACGTCGATCCACTGGCCGGTGATCCAGCGGCTGTCGTGCGAGGCGAGGAAGGCCACCGTGTCGGCAACGTCCTGCGGGGTGCCGATGCGACCCATCGGCGATAGCGACGCCAGCCAGGCCAGCGCTTCCCCGACGAGCCGCCCCTGGTGCATGTCGGTGTCGATGACGCCGGGCGCCACGGTGTTCACGGTGATGGCCCGCGGCCCCAGCTGCTTGCCCAGCGTCGCGGTGAGCACGTCCATGGCGCTTTTGGACATGGCGTAGGCGATCGACCGTGACATCGACGAGCCGCGGGTCAGCATCGTGGAGATGTTGATGATGCGACCGCCGTCGCGCAGCCGGCGCAGGGCGTGCTGGGTGACGAAGAACGGGGCGGTCGTATTGACCGCGACGAGGTGGTCGAACGCGGCCCGGCTCACGTCCTGGATCTCGGCCTGATCGCCCAGGATTCCGGCGTTGTTGACCAGGATGTCGAGGCTGTCGGCCTGGGCGTCGAACCCGGCCCATAGCGTCTCGGCGGCACCGTCCACGCCGAATTCGGCGTGGACGGTGAACGCGTGGCCGCCGGATGCCTCGATCGCTGCGACGGTCTCCTTCGCCGCTGCCTCGTTGCTGCCGTAGTGCACGGCGACGCGGGCGCCGTCGCGGCCCAGCCGGGTCGCGATCGCCCGGCCGATGCCCCGGCTGCCGCCGGTCACCAGGGCCGTCTTGCCGGCAAGTGCGGTCATGTCTGGTACGCCTCTCGTGCGGTTTCGCTCAGGCCTGGTACGGCATGGTGGCTTTGGCGTCCTTGAGCGCCCGCGCCCACCAGGTGACCTGGTTGAGCAGGTTTTTGGCGGCGGTGGCGGGGCCGTGCGGGTCCTTGGGCCGGCCGTTGCCGTCGAACTGCTCCCAGGCGCCGTGGAAGCTGATCGTGTTCCGGGTGGTGACGGCGTGCAGCTCCGCGAAGACGAGGCGTAGGTGCTCCACGGCCCGCAGGCCGCCGGAGACTCCGCCGTAGGACACGAATGCCACCGGCTTGGCGTGGAACTGGGCGTTGTGCCAGTCGATGACGTTCTTCAGCGCACCTGGGTAGCTGTGGTTGTACTCCGGGGTGACTACGACGAAGGCGTCGGCGGCGTCCAGGCGCGGGGTCAGGCCACCGAGCGCCTGCAGCACGTGGTCCGGGGGCGACATCGTCGGGGCGGCCAAGCCGATCGGCACGTCGGCCAGGTCGACCAGATCGACCTGGACGTCGTCGCGGCCCTTGGCCTCGCCGACGAACCAGTTGGCGACGGTCGGGCCGAACCGTCCGTCGCGGACGCTGCCGATGATGACGGCCAGTTGCAGCCGGTGCTCAGACATGGCGCTCCTCGAGGGTGGGGGTGGACTCGGAACGGGTGGACTCAGGGGCGGCGCGGTCGCGCAGAGCGGTTTCGCGGATGAACCAGGCCAGCGCGAACGCGACGGCGCCGAGGGCCGCGCCGGCGGTGGCCATGCTGTGCACGCCGGCGGCGACGCCGGCGCGGATCGCGTCCTGGGCGACGCCGGGCAGCCGCTGGACGGCGTCGGCAGTCAGCTCGCCGCCGGAGAAGATGCGACCGGCCTGCTCGACGCCGAGGCGGTCATCGAGGGTGGCGGTCATCCGGCTGGTGTACAGGGCACCGAGCACGGCGGCGCCCAGCGAGGCGCCCATGGTGTGCCAGAGCGTGACCGAGCCGCTGGCCGCACCCATGTCGCGGGGCGGCGCGCTGTTGATCGTGATGATCGTGGTGCTTTGCATGATCAGGCCCACCCCGGCCCCGCCGAGCAGGGTGAGCGCCGAGGCGAAGGCCAGGTTGGTGTCCGGCTCAAGGGCGAGCAGCGCCAGCATGCCGACGGTCAACGCCGCACCGCCGAGGATCGCCAGGCGGCGGTACCGGCCGGTGCGGGAGATGAGCTGGCCGCTGCCGACCGAGACCGCGACCATGCCCAGCATCGCGGGCAGGATCAGCAGGCCACTCGCGGTCGGCGAGGCGCCCTTGGCCAGCTGCATGTACAGCGGCAGGAAGGCAGCGAAGACCATCATTGCGGCGCCGGCCGCCAGACGCAGGATCTGGGCCAGGGTGAAGCTGCGGTCGGCGAACAGCCGCAGCGGCACGATCGGCTCGGCGGCGCGCCGCTCCACCCGCAGGAAGACCGCCAACGCCACCACCGCGGCGGCGGCCAACCCCAGGGTCGGCGCCGAGGCCCAGGCGTACCGGGTGCCGGCCCAGCTCGCCAGCAGACTCAGCGCCACGAGCACGACGGTCAGCAGCAGCGCCCCCGCGGCGTCGATGCGTGCGGTGATCCGCCGTGGTTCCAGCCGGATCATGGTCGCGACGAGCAGCGCGGCGACGGTGCCGATCGGCAGGTTGATGTAGAAGGCCCACCGCCAACTCAGCTGCTCGGTGAACACGCCGCCGAGGAGGGGGCCGGCGATCAGGGCGACCGGCATGATCACGCCGAACACGCCCATGAGCCGGGCGCTCCGCCTGGGCGGCACGAGCTCGGCGATGAGCGCCAGGGCGCCGACCATGAGGCCGCCGCCGCCCAGGCCCTGAACCACCCGGAAGGCGATGAGCTGCCACATTCCCTGGGACATCCCGGCCAGCGCCGAGCCGAGCAGGAACAGCCCGATCGCCGACAGGTAGGCCGGCTTTCGCCCGATGAGGTCGCCGAGCTTGCCCCAGATCGGCGTCGCCGCGGCCATCGGGACCAGATAAGCGGTCATCACCTGGGAGAAGTCCTGCGCCCCACCCAGGTCGGCGACGATGACCGGCAACGCGGGCCCGAGCATCATCCCGTCGAGCGGGGCCGTGATCATGCCGAGAACCACCCCGACCACACCTACGTACAGACTTCGGCTCACGGCCCTCACTCCAATCGCGTACATCGTACTCGAAATGGACGCTAGCTATTCGAGTACGATGTACGCAAGAGAGGGTGGTGTGACGTGTCGGACACCAGCAACGTCAGCATCTGGATGCGTCCGGAACAGGTGCAGCGAGCCGGACCCGGCCGGCGCCCCGGCTACAGCCGGGCGCAGATCACCGCGACCGCCATCCGCATCGCCGATGCCGACGGCCTCGACGCCGCGACGATGCGCCGCATCGGCCAGGAGCTGGGCACCGGCGCGATGTCGCTGTACCGGTACGTGCCCAAACGCGACGACCTCATCGACCTCATGGTCGACGCCGTCGCCAGCGAGATCGAACTGCCCGACCGGCCCAGCGGCGACTGGCGCGCCGACCTGTCCCTGGTGGCGCACCAGACCCGCGCCGCCGGGTTTCGCCACCCCTGGCAGGTGACCCTTGCCCGGCGCCCCACCCTCGGCCCGAACTCCCTGCGCGTCTACGACTTCGCCCTCAGCGCCCTCGACGGATTCGGTCTGCACATCGACGCGATGACGACGCTGAACAGCATGGTGGCCAACTACGTCGACAGCGCCGTCCGCGACGAGATCGGCTGGCTGGAGCACGCGCGGCACACCGGCATGGACCGCAGCCAGTGGATGACCGAGTACGTCGGACCGTACGTCAACCAGGTGGTCGCGTCCGGCAAGTACCCGATGTTCAGCCGCAACATCCGCGAGGGCACGCTGTCGCACCAGCCGCCCGACGTGCGCTTCCAGTACGGCCTCGACTACGTCCTCAACGCCATCGCCGACGCCCTGCCCGGCCAGCCCATCCACCGGGCGCCCGACGCCGGCCCCACCACACCGGGTGGGTGCTGACCTCGTCCAGCGAGGGGCGGACCTCCCGGTCCCCCTTGCTCAGACGGTGATCACAACCTTGGCGCGGGCGTGGTCGATTTCGAGGTACCGCACCGCCTCCGCCGCCCGGTCCAGCGGAAAGGTCCGGTCGACGGCCGGCGTGATCTCGCCCGCCTCCAGGTGCTCCCGCAGCGTGGCCAGGCTGCGCGGGCTCGGCGGCACGTTCTCCAGCGGGACGATGCGCGGGTCGCGCAGCCGGGCCGCAAGGTTCGCCCGGATGACGAGCGCCATCGGGCCGACGAGGCTGGGCCGGCCGCCGCCGGACACCCCGCCGCCGGCGATCACCAGGCGGCCGTCCGCGGCCAGCACCCGGCGGCACGCGCGCAGCGAGCGGTTGCCGACCAGGTCGAGCAGCACGTCGTAGCGGCCGCCGGAGCGGGTGAAGTCCTCCCGCGTGTAGTCCACGACGTGATCGGCGCCGAGCTCGGCGACCAGTTCGGCGTTGCGGGTGCTGCACACGCCGGTCACGGTCGCGCCGAACACCTTGGCCAGCTGGACCGCGAACGTGCCGACCCCGCCGGAGGCGCCGTTGATGAGCACGTGCTGTCCGGGCCGTACTTTTCCGGCGTCGCGCAGCGCGGCCAGCGCCGTGGTCCCGGCGAGCGGGACGGCGGCGGCCTGGGCGAAGGTGAGCCCGGCGGGCTTGCGGGCCAGGTAGCCCAGGGGCACGCGGGCGTACTCCGCGAACGCCCCGTCGTCCTCGCGGAGGTCCCCGTAGACCTCGTCGCCGGGCGCGTACTCGGTGACGCCGGGCCCGACGGCCTCGACCACCCCCGCGAAGTCGCTGCCCCGCACGGGTCGTTTCGGCCCGCTCCGCCCGAAGCTGGACGGCATCGCGAGCCGGGCCAGCACGGGGTCCCCGCGCATGATGTGCCAGTCGCGGGCGTTGACGGCGGCGGCGCGGACCCGGACCAGCACCTCGCCCGCGGCGGGCGAGGGCCGGTCGACGTCACGCAGCCGGAGCATCTGCGATGAGCCGTAGCGTTGCTGAACGATCGCCTTCATGCCATCGATGGTGGGCGGGCCCGGGCGCCGGGACCTCCGTCCAAGGACCGGAGCCGTTGCGCACCTTCGGCGGCCGGAAGTCTGATGCGCTCCGGGAGTGGTCAGGCCCGGGGGAGGACCGCCGTGACCGTCCAGCCCCGCACCGGGCCGGGGCCGGCCTCGCAGGTGCCGCCGACCAGCCCGGCCCGCTCGATCATGCCGACCAGCCCGAAGCCGCCCGAGCCCGCGGCCCGGGCCGGCGCGGCCTCGCCGTCGTCGGTCACCCGCAGCCGCACCGACGACGCGTCCGCCTCGACGCTGACCTCGATCCGGGTCGCGTTGCGGGCGTGCCGGCGGGCATTGGTGACCGACTCCTGGGCCAGGCGGTAGATCGCCGTGCCGATCGGTGCCGGCAGGTCGTCGACGTCGCCCTCGACCACCACGTCGACCAGCGGCCCGAGCCGCTGCCGCCCGGCCAGTTCGTGCAGGTCGGCGACGCGCGGCGTCGGGGTCAGCCCGGCGGGCTCGTCGGCCCGCAGGACCCGCACGATGCCGCGCATCTCGGCCAGCGCCCGCGACGCCTCGGCCTCGATGAGGCGCAGCGCGTCGGTCGCCGCGTCGGGGTTCATCGGCGCGGTGGCCAGTCCCGCCTGGGCCCGGATGACCATCGCCGACACGTGGTGGGCGACGGTGTCGTGCAGGTCGCGGGCGAGCCGCTCGCGCTCCAGCAGCTTCGCCTGGTCCAGCTCCCGCTGCCGGGCCCTGGACCGGTACCGCACGGCGAGCCCGAGCGCGGTGACCGCGAAGAGGATCCCGAACCCGCCGACCGTGTCGGTCCAGCCGGTGTGCCCCATGAGCGGCGAGAAGACCAGCTTCGCGATGATGATCGCGCAGCCGGGGACGATCTGGCGGCCCCCGCCCCAGCGCGCCAGCGCGTAGGCGAGGAACAGCACGAACACGAACGCGTTGAGGCCCAGGTCGTGCCCGGTGACCAGCGGTCCGAGGCCGCACACCGCGAACGCGGCCCCGACCGCGGCGAGCGGATGGGTCCGCCGCCACAGCAGCGTCGGCACCACGGCCAGGGCGGCGGCGCCGGCGAACCAGCGCCAGGGCAGATCCGGCCGGGTCAGCACCTCGCAGACGACGGCCACCGCGAAGCCACCGACGAGGACCCAGTCGCGCCACACCCTGCGGGGCGGGTCGGTCGGGCCCGGCTCGTCCCACACGGAGCGCAGCAGACCGGGCATCCGCCCCATCGTATGGCCCACCGGGCCGCGCCGAATCCGACCAAAGTACGACGGCGGGATGCTGGGGTGTTTGTCCCCACTCCTGCCCGTAGGCACGATTGCCGCCCCCGTCATCGTCGCGGGAACCATGGTTATTGCCGTTCTGTGGCCTTTGGGTCGGTTTTGTCGTATTAGCCTGCAAGGGTGGGCGGATACCACCTCGGCATCGACTTCGGCACGGCGCGCACCGCCGCGGTGCTGGCCCGGCCCGACGGACGGCGCGAGCAGCTGCTGCTCGAGCCGTCCGCGGTGTGCCTGGACAACGCCCCGCACTTCGTCGCCGGGCTCGACGCCGTCGAGGCGGGTGCGGCCAACCCGGACCGCTTCGAGCCCAACCCGCGCCGCACCATCGACCGGGGCGCGGTCGTGCTCGGCGGTGTCGAGTGCCCGGTGCGCAGCCTGTTCGGCGCGGTGCTCGCGCACGTCGCGGCGGCCGCGCGGCGGGTCGTCGGCGGCCCGCTCGCCAGCGTCGCGCTCGCTCACCCGGCCGGCTGGCACCGGCCGCAGACCGCGGTGCTGGAGAAGGCGGCCGCACTCGTCGGCCTGCGCCCGCTGCGCCTGGTGCCGGAGCCCGTCGCCGCCGCGTTGCACGCCGACGAGACCGGCGCCCTGCCGCTGCCCGACGGCGCCTCGGTCGTGGTCGTCGACCTCGGCGCCGGTTCGGTCGACGCCGCCGTCGTGCTGCGCTCCGGCCGCACCTGCGGCGTGCTGTCCACCACCACCATCCCCGAGGCCGGCGGCCTGGCCCTCGACTCGGCCATCCTCGCCCACCTCGGCTCGACCTTCGCCCGCCGCAAGGTCTCCCGCTGGAGCCCCGACCGGGAGCTGCTGGAGGGCGCCCGCGAGGGCCGCGAGGAGCTGACGGTCGCCAAGTCGTCGATCATCCCCGTGCCCTGGTCGGCCTCCGGCACGGCGCTCACCCGCACCCAGTTCGAGGAGCTCGCCCGCCCGCCGCTACGGCGGGCCATGCAGGCCACCGCCGCGATGCTGGCCACCGCGGGCGTGTCCGACCTGGCCGGCGTGCTGCTCACCGGCGGGCTCGCGCACACCCCGCTCGTCACCGAGCTGCTGGTCGAGACGCTCGGCCTGCTGCCGGTACACCTGGACGGACCGATCGTCGCCGAGGGCGCCCTGCTGGCCGAGCCGTCGCCCGTGCCGAAGCGTCCCCGGTACGTCCCCGAGCCGTCGCCCTCAGCGCCTGAGCACGACTTCTGGGCCGCGCTGCAGGCCCCGCCCGTGGCCGAGCGCCCGGCCCCGACCGCGTCCCGGGGGCGGCCGCTGTTCCAGGCGCAGCCACGGCCGGAGCCGGAGGACCCGTGGGAGGCGCTGCGGCAGCAGGCGGCGCCCTCGCCCGCGGCGCCGGCCCGGCCGCGCACGACCCTGTACAGCGCCCGGACCCCGGCGACCCCGGCCGCGCCGGCGACTCCAGCCGTGCCAGCGACGCCAGCCGCCCCGGCGACTCCGGCCACGCCGGTCGCTGCGAAGGTTGTGTCGCCGCCGACCGTCACCGGCTACCAGGCGCCGGGCGGGCCGGTTCGCACCGGGTCGGCTCCGGTGGCGCCGCCGCCGGTCGCGCCGCCGCCTGTGGCCCCCTCGCCCACGGTCGCCACCGCGCAGCCCCGGCAGGTCCAGCTGGAGGCCTGGGAGATCCGGGCCGAGCTCTGGGCGCTGGGGCAGGACAAGCCGTGGAGGTTCGAGAGGGAACTCAACGCCATCCGGATGGAGTGCCGGGCGGCGGAGGCCGAGTACCGCGTGATGAAGGCCGACCTCTTCGCCACCGCGCGCGAGATCGTCGAGCTGCGCAGCGAGATGGACCTGGCCTCGACCGACCTGACCGCGGCCGGGATGGGCCTGCGCGCGTCGGGCGCGGAGCTGGACGAGTTCGAGGCCGAGCTCGACCTGATGGTGACGAAGTTCCGCACCCTGCTCCCGCCGCCGGAACCGTTGCCGGCCCCCGACCCCGCCCCGGCGGCCCCCCCGATGCTGCCGCCGGCGCCGGCCCCCGCCTCGGCGCCGGCCCCCGCCTCGGCCCCGGCCCCGGCCTCCGCTCCGGCCCCGGCCTCCGCTCCGGCCCCGGCCTCCGCTCCGGAGCCGGAACTCGCCGCGGAGCCGGGTCCCGTTGCGCAGCCAAGGCCCGTTTCGGAGCCGGACGTCCTCGCCAGCCTCCGGGCGATCATGAAGGACCGGGCGGAGGAGGCGTCAACCGGATCCCAACAGGACCAGTCCCAGGAGGCCCAGACCCGGGAGGGCGAAGCCGAAGCGGAGCCGCCGCGGAGCGAGGCGCCCAGGCGGGCCGAGCCGGAGGACGTCGAGGACTTCGGCGCGCTCGTACGGGTCGTGCGCCGCTACATGCAATCCGCCCGCCGCGGCTCCGTGGCCGAGCGCGACCTCCACGGCGACGAGGACGACCCCTACGGCGACCCGGGGGTCGAGCCGCCGCTGTCCGACGTGGCGGTCTCGCCCGCCCCGAAGTTCCCGGCGCCCAAGCTGACCCTCGCGGACCGTCCCCGCCAGGCCGCCGCGCGGGAGCGGCAGCAGCGCGGGTCGCGGTGGCGGCGGTCCAAGGCCCGGACCGAGCCGGAGACCGACGCACCGCGGCCGCACCGGCGCGCCCGCATGAGCCCGGCGGCCAGCGCGGCGATCACGCTGTTCGTCGCGCTGGTCGCGCTCGGTGGCGGCACGCTGGTCGCGCTCGAGCTGTCCGGGTCGCTGCCCGAGCGGCAGTTCGAGGTGGGGGAGTGCGTGGCGCAGACGGCCGATCGCGCGACGGTGGTCGACTGCAACGCCCGCGGCGCCTTCGAGATCACCGAGCAGGTTTCGCGCACGGACGGCTGCCCGGACAGGAACCAGCCGTTCGTCATCAAGGGCGAGGCCCTGTACTGCCTGGTTCCGGTCCGCCAGCAGCGGCCGTGACGCACCCCTTGGCGCTGCGCCGCGGTCCGGGTCGAACTGGACACCCGGGCCGGACGCGCACCGGCGGCAGGAGGAGACTCGAGCGATGGCAGTGACCATCGCGGACGTGGCCAAGCACGCCGGGGTGTCGCGCAGCACGGTCTCCTACGTGCTCAGCGGCAACCGGTCCATTTCCGCCGAGACGATCGCCCGGGTCGAGGCGAGCATCGCGGAGCTGCAGTTCCGCCCGCACGCCGGCGCCCGCTCGATCCGCACCAGGCGCACCGGCGTCATCGCCATGGCGCTGCCGCTCGTGCACGGGCCGCACAACCAGGTGCAGATGCCGTACGTGTGGGCGACCCTCACCGCTGCCCAGGACGCCGGCCTCAAGCTGCTCATGCTGACCGACGACGACGGCACGTCGGCGATCCGCGACGCCGTGGGCACCGCGCTGGTCGACGGCGTGATCCTCATGGAGGTACAGCAGAAGGATCCCCGGGCCGAGCTGCTGTGCTCGCTCAAGTGCCCCGCCGTGCTGGTCGGCACGCCGGACAACCCCTACGGCCTGCCGTACGTGGATTTCGACTTCGCCGCGTGCGGGCGCACGTCCGCCGCGTACCTGCTGGAGCGAGGGCACCGCCACGTCGGGTTCCTCGGCCAGCACCCGGAGACCTACCGTCGCGGGGCGGCCTACGCCGTGCACGCCCGCGACGGGGCCCTCGAAGCGCTGCGCGAGCAGGGTGCCGCGGCGACCTGGACGCCCTGCCTGCCCTCGGCCGGCGAGGTGCTCGACGCGCTGCGCGAGCTGCTCGGCCGCGACCCGGACATCAGCGGCATGGTCGTCTACAACGAGTGGGCGCTGCCGCTGGTCGTCGACCGGCTCGCGGGGCTGGGCCGGCCCGACGTCGACATCGTCGCCATCTGCCCCGACGATGCCGTCGACCGGCTCGCCAGGCCCGTCACCTCGGTGTCGCTGCCGGTCGAGGAACTCGCCCGCACCGCGGTGCAGCGCCTCGCCGGGCTGCTCAACAACGAGGTTCAGCCCTCGGCCACCATGCTGGGTCCAGTCCTCAAGGTTCGCTGAACCACCCCCGTGCGCGCCCCGGTCGGTCGTCGAATCAGTTCGAAGCTTTGGCTGCCCGGAGCCGGTCGCCGAGACCTGCGGATGGGGGGGGTGACCCGCACGAAGCTCGGGCAGGAACATGGCGCTGGACAGCGCCGACGTGCGCTACGGCACGGTTCTCTCGATCGCGGCTGGGCCGAGTTCGTCGAGCTCGGCCTGAGCCCGCTTGATGTTCTTCGGCGTCGGGTCATGCCCCTTGGCCTTGGCGAGGTCCTCCGCGGTCCACGCCTGGTCCGCGCCGGTGCGCGCTTCGTGCCGGCCGGCCGCGTCCACGGTGCGGGCCGCGGCCGGCGTCCCGGAGATGATCGGCTCGTTGTCGTCCATGCCACCCGCTCTACCCGCCTTCACCCCGGCTAAGCCTGCGCCACGGCCCGCCGGGAGCGCGAGCGCCGCCGTGTCCCGAGCATGCCCGCCGACCGCATCGGTGAGCTGCCTGAAGCCGGCCTCACGCGGGCCGCTGCCGACGCCGCCGAGGACGGCGGCGCCGGCGGCACGGTGGCCACGCGGTCGTCCAGCGCGTCCTCGGCGGGGACGAGCCCGGGGTGCCCGATGACGATCGGCGCGGTCCTGCGACCTCAGCGGCGGCCGCGGCTCGGGGGCGTGGACGGCGGCGGGGCCGACGGGCCCTGGTCCGGGGGCAGCACCGGCGCGCTCGGCATCGGCGAGACGCCCGTGCCGACGTCCTTGCTGCCGGTGTGCCGCGGCGGCCGGAACGAGATCTTCGGCTGGTTCACCTTGGCCAGCGCCGCGTCCATGAACCGGGCCCAGATCGGGCCGGGCCCCTTGCCACCGATCATGTTGTTGCCCTTGCTGTCCTTGATCGCCTCCTCGTTGCCCTTGTTGCCGATCCACACCGCGGCGGCTAGGCCGCGCGCGTTCTTGCTCGGGTCGTAGGGGGCGTAGCCGCCCATCCAGGCGTGCGCGTTGCCCTTCGTGGTGGTGCTGCCCAGCTGCCACGTGCCGGTCTTGCCGGCCAGCTGGTAGCCGTGCGGGGACTTCAGGTTGTAGTGCTCCGGCACGCCCCGCAGCACGGTGGCCAGGTCGTCGGCCATCTCCTCGGTGAAGCCCGGGATGCGCTTGGGGTTGATCACCTCGCCGTAGGTCTTCTTGCCGTCCTGCCACACCTCCTTGAGGAAGTGGGTCTGGACCGCCACGCCCCGGGCGGCGAAGGTGGCCAGGCCGCCGGCGTGCTCCAGGACCGTGATGGGGTACTGCCCGAAGCCGACCTCGTTGCCGAAGTATTTCGGCGAGACCGCGGCCCCGTCGTTCTTGACCAGGTCGATGCGCTGCGGCAGCGGCTGGCCCTGGATGGTGGCCCACATGTCGGTGATCCCGGCCGCCCGCGCGGTGTTGATGACGCGCGCCGCGCCCACCTCCAGCGTGATCGCGTAGAACGGCACGTTGAGCGACTGGACGGTGATCTCGTCGAGCGTGCACCACTTGCCCGAGCCGGAATGGCAATCGGGCTCCACGCCCTCGGTCGCGTTCTTGACCTGGTTCTTCAGCGCCGCGGTCCGGCCCGGGAAGTCCTGCGGCACGCCGTTCCAGTAGGAGTCGGTGCGGTAGCCGGCCATGAGCGCGGTGGCGAGGGTGTAGATCTTGAACGTCGAGCCCGGCGGGTGGCCGCCGCAGCAGCTTTCCTTGCCGTCGCCGCGCACCGGGTCGATGTAGTAGCCGGCGTAGTCGTTGCCGTTGCCGTTGTCGCCGCCGTAGTAGGCCTTCACCCCGCCCGTGCCCGGCTCGACCGCGACCAGCGCGGCCTGCAGGTTCGGCGGCATGGAGTTCATCAGCGAGTCCTTGTTGCGGCTGGCCTCGCGCACCGCGATCGGCTGGATGTCCTTGTCGATCGTGGTGACGATCTTCAGGCCGCCATTGGTGATCTTGTCGAAGTTCTTCTTGCCGTCCGCGTCGGTGTCCTCGTACAGCAACGCGCCCGTCTTCGGGTCGGTCAGCGCCGCGACCTCACCCAGCA
>NZ_JBFAZW010000186.1:0-12852 GCF_040682015.1 Dactylosporangium sp. NPDC051485 | reverse complement strand
GAGGAGACCGGCGACCGGCTCGCCGGCGTCGGGGTGGCGGTGCCGGGAACGGTCCGCGGCACCTCCGTCGTGCAGGCCGCGACCCTCGGAGGGCGCGACGCCGACCTGGGCCCCCTCGCCGGGGGGCTGCCGCTGACCGTGGGCAACGACGCCTCGCTGGCCGGCGTGGCGGAGGCGCTGCGGGGCGCGGCCCGGGACGTACCGGTGGCGCTGCACCTGACCGTCGAGGTGGGCATCGGCGGGGTGCTGCTCGCCGGGGGCCGGCCCGTGCTGGGCGCGACCGGCGCCGGCGGCGAGTTCGGGCACGTGCCCTTCGGCGATCCGGCCCTCGCGTGCCCGTGCGGGGCCACCGGCTGCTGGGACGTGACCGTGGACGGCCGCGCGATGGCCCGCCGGCTCGGCCGCCCCGACCCCGCCGACCCGCGCGCGTTCGCCGAGCGGACCATCGCCGCGGCCCGCGCCGGAGACGCTCGCGCCCGGGCCGCGGTGCACGAGGCGGCGGCCGCCCTGGGCCGGGGCATCGGCGCGCTGCTCAACGCCCTCGACCCGGCGGTCGTGACCCTCGGCGGCCTGGGCGTGGACCTGCTGGACATCGCGGGAGCCGACCTGCGCGCGGCCGTACTGCGGGCCGCCATGGCCTGGCGCCGCGCGGCGCTCCCCCCGATCGTCCCGGCCGAGCTGGGCTCGCGGGGCCCGGCCATCGGCGCCGCCGAGTCCGCGCTGGCCGCCGTGCTGGCCCCGCTGACCCAGGCCCGGGTCACCGGCCGGTGAGGCGCACGTAGGCGCCGACCTGTGCACGGCAACGCGGCACATCGGGCGGGCCGATGCGAGAGCCGATACTGGGAGCCATGATGACCCGCCTGCTGCACCCGTCCCCCGGCGACCGTCCAGGTGGCACGCCGGTGACGACGCCGATCTACCAGACCAGCACCTACGAGCTGCCCCGCACCCCGGAGGCGGCGCAGATCGCCGCCGCGGTGGCCCCGACCGGCTACTACACGCGGTACGGCTCCCCGAACGCCGCCGAGGCCGAGGCCATGCTCGCCGAGCTCGACGGCGCCGAGCGGGCGCTGCTGCTGGGCAGCGGGATGGCCGCGGTGAGCGCCGCGCTGCTGTCCAACGTCCGCGCCGGCACCCGCGTGGTCGCCCAGACTAACCACTACACCGCCGCGCTCACGCTCCTGCGCGACGTGCTGCCCACGTTCGGCGTGGACGTCACGCTGGTGGCGCAGGAGAAACTCCCGGACGCGGTGGCCGGCGCCGACATCGTCTACGCCGAGACCCCGAGCAACCCGGCCATGGTCCTGACCGACCTGGCCGCCGTCCGCGCCGCCGCCCCGTCGGCCCTGCTGATCGTCGACAACACCTTCGCCACCCCGTACAACACCCGCCCCCTGCAACTGGGCGCCGACCTGGTCGCCCAGTCCGCCACGAAGTACCTCAACGGCCACAGCGACGTGACCGCGGGCGTGCTGACCGGCTCCGCCGAGCTGATCGGCCGGGCCTGGGAGACGGCCCGCGTCCTGGGCCCGGTCTGCCACCCCTTCGAGGCCTGGCTGCTGGCCCGCGGCCTGCGCACCTTCCCGCTGCGCATGGCCCGCCACAACGACAACGCCCAGCGCGTGGCCGAGGCCCTGGCCGCGCACCCCCGGGTGACGGCGGTGTACTACCCGGGGCTGCCCACCCACCCGCAACACGACCTGGCCCGCCGCCAGATGACCGGCTTCGGCGGCATGCTGGCCTTCACCGTCGCCACCCCGCAGGAGGCCCAGCGCGTCCTGCAGTCCACGGTCCTGGCCCGCAACGCGGTGAGCCTGGGCGGCACCGAAACCCTGATCACGCACCCCGCGTCGCTGATCTTCTCCCACGGCGGCACCGCCGACACCGTCGACGCGTCCCTGCTGCGCCTGTCGGTCGGCCTGGAGGAGCCGCACGACATCGTGGCGGATCTCCTGCGCGCCCTCGACGCCTGAGCGTCGTCACCGGGCGCTGGTCGTCAGTCGTCGTCCATGGCCGCCAGGCGCTCCCGCAGCCGGCGCGCCTGGGGCCCGCGGTAGGCCCGCAGGGTGCTCTGCAGGGTCCAGCGCACCTGCGGGTCGGGGTGTTCGGCGAGGTAGGCCAGCTCCTGGGCGTCCCCGCGGCGGCCGTGGGCGAGGTCGTACAGCACCTCGATGATCTCGTCGGCGTCGGCGGCCGTTTTCAGGCGGGCCATCAGCACGGACTTCGGGGGCACCGACGGGGGCGGGTCGAGCCGGTTGCGCAGCTGCGCCACCCGGTAGCCGCCGCTCGGGGCGCAACTGGCGCACGGCCGCCGGCCGTGGGCGTCGGGCTGGTACCGCCAGCCGACGCCCTGCGGCACGTCGCGCACCCGCCGCACCTCGGCGGCGGCGATGGCCCGGGGGACGAACACCTCGTGGCCGCGGGGGTCCTCGAGGGCCCGCACGACGGCGACCGCCTTCGCCGCCGTCACCTCGCGGTGCTTGCCGCCGTAGTGCCCGACCGTCACCGCCTCGGCGTCGGGCAGCCGCAGGTGGACGGCGACGAGGGGGCCGCCCTTCCAGCGGCGCAGCTCGCGCACCCAGCCGTAGGTGAGCGTGAACGAGGGGAGCACCGGCATGCAGTACACCCCGCGGCGCCCGTCCCGTCCGTGACTGCGCGCGGCGATGCCCGCGCGCTCGATCCGCCGCGCCGCCCGGGCCGTGGTGAGGTGCACGAAGTCCGCCATCACCGCGCAGCGTAGCGGACCCGCGTAATCTCAAGTCTTGGTTCAAGACCCGTATTGACGCCCGCCGACGCCACGGCTTAGCCTCCGATGGATCTGTAAACGAACCTCACAGATCACTTCGCGAACCCCGGACCCTGCCGCTACAGGGTCTGCCCATGGGAGGTAGGCACATGCGAAGATTCAAGTCGCTGGCATCCGCCGCGCTGGTCGCGTCGCTCGTCGCGACCGGCCTGGTTGTCGTGTCGGCACAGAGCGCGGCGCAGGCCGCGGTCGTGTGGAACGAGGACTTCAACGGCGCGTCGGGCCAAGGCGTCGACACGTCGAAGTGGAACTTCGACACGGGCGGCGGCGGCTTCGGCAACTCCGAGCTGGAGTACTACAACAGCGGCACCAGCAACGTGTACCAGGACGGCCAGGGCCACCTGGTGATCGAGGCCCGCCGGGAGAGCGGCGGGCGCACCTGCTGGTACGGCACGTGCCAGTGGACGTCGGGCCGGATCCAGACGGCCGGCAAGTTCACCCAGCTGTACGGCCACATCGAGGCCCGCATCCAGGTGCCCAAGGGCAACGGGCTGTGGCCGGCGTTCTGGATGCTCGGGGGCAGCAACTGGCCCACCGACGGCGAGATCGACATCATGGAGAACGTCGGGCGTGACCCGAACACCGTCTACGGCACGATCCACGGGCCGGGCTACTCGGGCGGCAGCGGGGTCGGCGGCACGCGCAACATCGGCCAGGCGCTGGGCAACGCGTTCCACACGTTCGCCGTCGACTGGTCGCCGAACCTCATCGTCTGGACGATCGACGGCTCGGAGTACTTCCGCGCGACCCCGGCCAACATCCGCGGCAACCGCTGGGTGTACGACCACCCGTTCTTCATCATCCTCAACCTCGCGGTCGGCGGGAGCTTCCCCGGCAGCCCGGACGGCAGCACGCCGTCGGTCAACCGCATGCTGATCGACTACGTGCACGTGAGCACGGACTCGACGCCCCCGCCGCCGACGGGCAGCACCAACGCCCTGCGTGGCACGGAGAGCGGCCGCTGCATCGACATCCCCTCGGCCAACCCGGTCGACGGGGCCCGCCTGCAGGTCTACGACTGCAACGGCTCCGCCGCGCAGCAGTGGACCCTCGGCACGGACGGCACCGTCCGCGCGCTCGGCAAGTGCATGGACGTCGCCGCCGCCGGCACCGCCAACGGCACGGCTGTCCAGCTGTACACCTGCAACGGCACCAACGCCCAGAAGTTCACCCTGTCGGCCGCCGGCGACCTGGTGAACACGAACTCGAACAAGTGCGTCGACGTCGCCGGCCACGGCACCGCCAACGGCTCCCAGCTGCAGATCTGGGACTGTAGCGGTGGCGCGAACCAGAAGTGGACCAAGGTCTGACGCCCTAACCTGGGGGGCGGTGGGGTTCACCCCGCCGCCCCCTTCGGCATTTCCGGCGACAGGGCGGGCGGCCATGGTCGCGCCGAGGTCCCGTGCACGCGGGACCAATGACTCTGTTCGGTTGTGGCGCAGCGGGGAAACCTGAGGTAGGCCCGCCGGACACGTCACTGTGGAGAGCACGATGCGCACACCCCAGACGCCAACTGTCAGCGGCCGGCAACGCGTGCTCATGCTCGCGCTGGCCACGATCGGATTCGCGGTCAACTTCTGGGCCTGGGCACTGCTGAGCCCCCTCGCGCCGAGGTTCAAGGACGCCCTGCACCTCACCTCGTTCCAGCAGGCCCTGCTGGTCGCTGTGCCGGTGGTGGTCGGGTCGCTGGGGCGGATCCCGGTCGGCGCGCTGACCGACCGGTACGGCGGGCGGATCATGTTCCCGCTGGTCTCGCTGGCCACGATCGTCCCGGTGCTGTACCTCGGCCTCGCCGGGCACACGTCCCTGGCGGGCCTGCTGATCGGCGGCTTCTTCCTCGGCGTCGGCGGCACCGCCTTCGCCGTCGGGGTGCCCTTCGTCAACAACTGGTTCCCGCCCGAGCGGCGCGGCATGGCGGTCGGCGTGTTCGGCGCCGGCATGGGCGGCACCGCGATCAGCGCGCTGAGCACCGTGAAGCTGGTCAACGCCGGCAGCACCGCCACCCCGTTCGTGGTCACCTCGATCGTCCTGGCCATCTACGCGGCGCTCGCCGCGTTGCTGCTGCGCGACGCCCCCGGGCGGGTCGTGCCGGCCCAGCCGCTGGCCAGCCGGCTGGCCGCCACCGTGCGGCTGCGCATCACCTGGCAGGCCGCCGTGCTGTACGCGGTCGCGTTCGGCGGCTACGTCGCGTTCTCGGTGTACCTGCCGGCGTACCTCAAGACCGCCTACGGGCTGGCGCAGGCCGACGCGGCCAACCGGATGGCCGGCTTCGTGGTCCTCGCCGTGATCATGCGGCCGGTCGGCGGCTGGCTGTCCGACCGCATCCCCGCGACCCGCGTGCTGGCCGTGTCGCTGGCCGTCGTGGCCGCCGGCGCGGTGCTGCAGGCGTTCACGCCGGCCCTGGCCCCGCTGGGCACGATCGCGTTCCTGTCCATGGCGGCCGCGCTCGGCGCCGGCAGCGGTGCCACCTTCGCCCTGGTCGCCCAGCGGGCGCCGGCCAACATGGTGGGCTCGGTCACCGGCGTCGTCGGCGCGGCCGGCGGGCTCGGCGGGTTCGTGCCGCCGCTGGTCATGGGCGTGGTCTACGAGCAGTACGGCTCCTACGCCGCCGGCCTGGCGGCGCTCACGGTGGTCGCCCTCGGCGCGCTGCTGCTGACCGTCGCCGTCGTCGCCCGCGGCACCGGCGCGCGCGGCACCCGCAGCGCCGCTCATGTGTGAGTACTGCGGCTGCCAGGCCGTTGCCGCGATCGACGAGCTGACCCGCGAGCACGACCGGGTGGTGAACCTCATGGGCGAGGTGCGCGCCGCGCACCGGGCCGGCGACGTGCCCCGGATGGCCGGGGTGGCCCGCGAGATCGCCGCGGTGCTCGGCCCGCACACCGAGGTGGAGGAGCGGGGCCTGTTCCCCGCCCTCGCCGGCGACTTCCCCGAGCACGTCGCGGCGCTGGAGTCCGAGCATCGGGTGGTGGAGGCGGCGCTGGGCGCGGCCGCGGACGGCACGCCCGCGGAGCCGGCCTGGCCCGAACACCTGCTCGAGGTCCTGGAGATGCTGCGCGAACACATCCTCAAGGAGCAGGACGGCGTCTTCCCGGCGGCGCTGGCCGGTCTGCGCACCGAGGACTGGGAACGGGTCGATGCGGTTCGGCAAGCGTTCGTCCCGGTTCGAGGCTAATGTGACGAAGATCCGTCTCTGACCGGAGGGAGGCCCCACCGTGGCCCGCAGGAGCGACTCGCCCGGGCTGGACAGCGGGCTGGCCGACGCGCTGGTCGGCACGCGCCGGTTCTTCACCCGCGGCGAGGTGTCGCCCGACCTGCGCACGCTGCACCAGATCGGCGGCAGGCAGGCAGACTCGTTCTACCGGGACCGGTGGGCCCACGACAAGGTGGTGCGCTCCACCCACGGGGTCAACTGCACCGGGTCCTGCTCCTGGAAGGTGTACGTCAAGGACGGCATCATCACCTGGGAGTCCCAGCAGACCGACTACCCGAGCGTCGGGCCCGACCGGCCGGAGTACGAGCCGCGCGGCTGCCCCCGCGGCGCCGCGTTCTCCTGGTACACCTACTCGCCCACCCGCGTGCGGTACCCCTACGTCCGGGGCGTGCTGCTGGAGCTGTACCGCGAGGCGAAGACGGCCAACGGCGGCGACCCGGTCGCGGCGTGGGCCGACATCGTCTCCGACCCCGAGAAGGCCCGCCGCTACAAGTCGGTGCGCGGCAAGGGCGGCCTGGTCCGGGCCACCTGGGACGAGGCCGTCGAACTGATCGCCGCCGCGCACGTGCACACCATCGGCGAGTGGGGCCCGGACCGCATCGCCGGCTTCTCGCCCATCCCGGCGATGTCGATGGTCTCCCACGCCGCCGGCGCCCGGTTCTACAACCTCATCGGCGGGGCGATGCTGTCGTTCTACGACTGGTACGCCGACCTGCCGGTGGCCTCCCCGCAGGTGTTCGGCGACCAGACCGACGTGCCGGAGTCCGGCGACTGGTGGGACGCCGGCTACCTCATCATGTGGGGCTCGAACCTGCCGGTGACCCGCACCCCGGACGCGCACTGGATGGCCGAGGCCCGCTACCGGGGCCAGAAGGTCGTCGCGGTCGCCCCCGACTACGCCGACAACGTCAAGTTCGCCGACGAGTGGCTGCCCGCCCAGCCCGGCACCGACGGCGCGCTGGCCATGGCGATGGGCCACGTGGTGCTCAAGGAGTGCTTCGTCGACCGGCAGGTGCCGTACTTCGCCGACTACGTGCGCCGCTACACCGACCTGCCGTTCCTGGTCACCCTCGACGACCTCGGCGACGGCGCCTTCCGCCCCGGCAAGATGCTCACCGCCGCCGACCTGCCCGGCGCGCTCGCCGAGAGCGAGCACGCCGCGTTCAAGACGGTGCTGCTGGACGACGACGGCACGCCGGTCGTGCCCAACGGCTCGCTCGGCTTCCGCTACGGCGAGGCCGGCGCCGGCAAGTGGAACCTCGACCTCGGCGACGTGCGGCCGCGGCTGTCGTGCGAGGGCGGCGAGGCCGTCGAGGTGGTGCTGCCGCGGTTCGACACGCCCTCCGGGGCGGCGGAGCCGGCGCGCCGCGGCGTGCCGGTCCGGCGCATCGGCGAGCACCTGGTGACCACCGTGTACGACCTGCTCCTGGCGCAGTACGGGGTGGGCCGCGACGGGCTGCCCGGGCGGTGGCCGTCCGGCTACGACGACGCCGCCGAGGCCTACACGCCGGCCTGGCAGGAGACCATCACCGGGGTGCCGGCGGCGGCCGCGGCCCGCATCGCGCGGGAGTTCGCGGCCAACGCGGAGGAGTCGAAGGGCCGCTCCATGATCATCATGGGCGCCGGGACCAACCACTGGTTCCACTCCGACACCATCTACCGCTCGTTCCTCACCCTGACGACGCTGACCGGCTGCCAGGGCGTCAACGGCGGCGGCTGGGCGCACTACGTCGGGCAGGAGAAGGTCCGCCCGATCACCGGCTACAGCGTGCTGGGCACCGCGGCGGACTGGTCCCGGCCCGGCCGGCAGATGATCCAGACCGCGTACTGGTACCTGCACACCGACCAGTACCGGTACGACCCCTTCTCGGCCGCCACCCTGGCCGCCGGCAGCGACGGTGGTGCCTTCGCGGGGCGCAGCACCGCCGACCTCATCGCCGCCTCGGCCCGGATGGGCTGGATGCCCTCCTTCCCGCAGTTCGACCGCAACCCGCTGGATCTCGCCGCCGACGCCGCGGAGGCCGGCGTGCCCGTCGCCGAGCACGTGGTGTCCGAGCTCAAGGCCGGGCGGCTGCGCTTCGCCTGCGAGGACCCGGACGCGCCGGAGAACTTCCCCCGCGTGCTCACCGTCTGGCGGGCCAACCTGCTCGGCTCGTCGGCCAAGGGCAACGAGTACTTCCTGCGCCACCTGCTCGGCACCGACCATGCCGTGCGCGCCACCGAGGCGCCGCCCGGGGCCCGGCCGCGCGACGTCGTCTGGCGGGAGCAGGCCCCGACCGGCAAGCTCGACCTGCTGCTGTCGCTGGACTTCCGGATGACGTCCACCACCGTGTACTCCGACGTCGTGCTTCCCGCGGCGACGTGGTACGAGAAGCACGACCTCAACACGACCGACATGCACCCGTTCGTGCACTCGTTCAACCCGGCCATCGCCCCGCCCTGGCAGACCCGCACCGACTGGGACGCCTTCATGGCCATCGCCCGCGCCTTCAGCGCGCTGGCCGGGCCGCGGCTGGGCACCCGCACCGACCTCGTCGCCGCGCCGCTGCTGCACGACACCCCGGACGAACTGGCCAACCCGCGCGGCCGGGTCGCCGACTGGAAGGCCGGCGAGTGCGAGCCGGTGCCGGGCCGCACGATGCCGAAGCTCGTCCCCGTCGAGCGCGACTACGCCGCGATCGCCGACAAGATGGCCTCGCTCGGCCCGCTGCTGGACACGCTGGGCGCGACCACGAAGGGCGTCACGTTCCGGGTCGAGCGGGAGATCGAGTACCTGCGCCACAAGAACGGCGTCGCACCCAACGGGCGGCCGTCCATCGCCCGCGATGTGCAGGCGTGCGAGGCGATCCTGGCGCTGTCCGGGACCACGAACGGCCACCTCGCCACCCAGGGCTTCCGGCAGCTCGAGCGGCAGACCGGGGTGCGCCTGGCGGACCTCGCCGCCGAGCACGAGGGCAAGCAGATCACGTTCGCCGACACCCAGTCCCGCCCGACACCGGTCATCACCTCGCCGGAGTGGTCCGGCTCGGAGGCCGGCGGCCGGCGCTACTCCCCGTTCGTCATCAACGTCGAGCGGCTCAAGCCCTGGCACACCCTCACCGGCCGGCAGCACTTCTACCTCGACCACGACTGGATCGCCGAACTCGGCGAGTGGATGCCGACCTACCGCCCGCCGCTGAACATGCACGCCCTGTTCGGCGAGCCGGCCGTCGGCGAACTCAACGACACAGGCCTCGCCGGTGAGGACGCAGCCGGCCGGCGGCGGCCCCGAGAACTCGGCATCACCGTGCGGTACCTCACCCCGCACAACAAGTGGTCCATCCACTCCGAATACCAGGACAACCTGTTCATGCTGTCGCTGTCCCGGGGCGGGCAGACCATCTGGATGTCCAAAGAGGACGCGGCGAAGATCGGGGTGCGCGACAACGACTGGATCGAGGCGGTCAACCGCAACGGCGTCGTCGTCGCCCGCGCGATCGTGTCGCACCGCATGCCGGAGGGCACCGTCTACATGCACCACGCCCAGGACCGGCTCATCGACGTGCCCCGCACCGAGACCAACGGCCGGCGCGGCGGCATCCACAACTCCCTGACCCGGCTGCTCATCAAGCCGACACACCTCGTCGGGGGCTACGCGCAGCTGTCGTTCGCCTTCAACTACCTCGGCCCGACCGGTAACCAGCGCGACGAGGTGACCGTGATCCGGCGCCGCTCCCAGGAGGTGGAGTACTGATATGCGCGTGATGGCGCAGATGGCCATGGTGATGAACCTCGACAAGTGCATCGGCTGTCACACCTGCTCGGTCACCTGCAAGCAGGCGTGGACCAACCGCACCGGCGTCGAGTACGTCTGGTTCAACAACGTCGAGACCCGCCCCGGCCAGGGCTATCCGCGGCGGTACGAGGACCAGGAGACCTGGCGCGGCGGCTGGACGCTCAACCGCCGCGGCCGGCTCACCCTCAAGGGCGGCGGGCGCTTCAAGAAGCTGCTCACCATCTTCTCCAACCCGAAGCTGCCCGCGATCGACGACTACTACGAGCCCTGGACCTACGACTACGAGCAGCTCACCAACGCCCCGCTGCAGGAGCACACGCCCGTCGCCCGGCCCAAGTCCCTGCTGTCGGGCAAGGACATGAAGATCTCCTGGTCGGCCAACTGGGACGACGACCTCGGCGGCTCTCCGGACCACGGCGACAAGGACGTGCTGCTCAAGGGCATCGCCGACAAGGTGCGCTTCGAGTTCGAGCAGACCTTCATGTTCTACCTGCCGCGTATCTGCGAGCACTGCCTCAACCCGTCCTGCGCCGCCTCCTGCCCGTCCGGGGCGATCTACAAGCGCGAGGAGGACGGCATCGTCCTGGTCGACCAGGACCGCTGCCGCGGCTGGCGGATGTGCGTGTCCGGCTGCCCCTACAAGAAGGTGTACTTCAACCACCGCACCGGCAAGGCGGAGAAGTGCACGTTCTGCTTCCCGCGCGTCGAGGTCGGCATCCCCACCGTGTGCTCCGAGACGTGCGTCGGCCGGCTGCGCTACATCGGCCTGATGCTCTACGACGCCGATGCCGTGCTCGCCGCCGCGTCCACGCCGGACGAGCACGATCTCTACGAGGCCCAGCGGCGGGTGTTCCTCGACCCGAACGACCCGGCGGTCGCCGCCGAGGCGGAACGGGCCGGCATCCCGCGGGACTGGGTCGAGGCGGCCCGGCGCTCCCCGGTGTACGCGCTCATCAACACCTACAAGGTGGCGCTGCCGCTGCACCCGGAGTACCGCACCATGCCCATGGTCTGGTACATCCCGCCGCTGTCGCCGGTCGTCGACGTGGTGCGCGACACCGGCCACGACGCCGAGGACCGCGGCAACCTGTTCGCCGCCATCGAGGCGCTGCGCATCCCGGTCGACTACCTGGCCCAGCTGTTCACCGCCGGCGACCCGGCCCCGGTCGACGCCGTGCTGCGCCGCCTCGCCGCGATGCGCTCCTACATGCGCGACGTCAACCTGGGCCGCGACCCGGACGAGCGCATCGCGGCCGCCGTCGGGATGAGCGGGGAGCAGGTGTACGGCATGTACCGGCTGCTGGCCCTGGCGAAGTACGACGAGCGGTACGTCATCCCGCCCGCGCACGCCGAGCAGGCCCACTCCCTCGAGGAACTGGCCACCGGCTGCTCGCTGGACTACGAGGGCGGCCCGGGCATGGGCGGCTCCGGCCCGTTCGGCGAGTCCTCCGGCGGACCGGCCCCGATCGCCGTGGAGAACTTCGCGATGCTGCGCGACCGGCAGACCACCGACACGATCGTCGACCCCGCCGACAAGCCGCGCCGGGTCAACCTGCTCAACTGGGACGGCAAGGGCCGCCCGGCGGGCCTGTTCCCCGACCGCGCCGGCGACGACGGGCAGCAGCCATGAGGGCGCGGCCTGGCAGGCCCAGTCGCTCGTGCTGGCCTACCCCGACGAGCAGTTCAAGGCTCACCTGGACCTGGTCCGCCGGGTCGCCGCCGCGCTCGGCGGGCCGGTCGGCACGGCGCTGGGCCGCTTCGCCGAGCACGCGGCGCGCACCCCGCTGCCGGAGCTGGCCGCCGACTACGTCGCCACGTTCGACCACCGGCGGCGGTGCTGCCTGTTCCTGACGTACTACACGCACGGCGACACCCGCAACCGCGGCATGGCCCTGCTGCGGCTCAAGCAGGCCTACGCCGCCGCCGGGCTGCGCCTGACCGACGAGGAGCTGCCCGACCACCTGGCCGTGGTCCTCGAGTACGCCGCCGCGCAGCCAGACGCCGGTGCCGCCCTGCTGGTCGAGCACCGGGCCGGCCTGGAGCTGCTGCGCGCGGCCCTGCACGACGCCGGCTCGCCGTGGGCGGACGTCCTGGACTCGGTCTCGGCTACGCTGCCTCCGCTCGGTGACGAGCGCACCGCGATCGCCCGGCTCGCCGCCCAGGGCCCGCCGGCCGAGCAGGTCGGGCTCGCCCCGTTCGCCCCGCCCGAGTACATGCCACAGGGAGTCGCTCGATGAACGTCCTGCTGTGGATCGTCGTGCCCTACATCGCGCTCACCGTGTTCGTCGTCGGGCACATCTGGCGGTACCGCTACGACAAGTTCGGCTGGACGACCCGCTCCTCCCAGCTCTACGAGCGCCGGCTGCTGCGCCTGGGCAGCCCGATGTTCCACTTCGGCATCCTGCTCGTGGCGGCGGGCCACGTCGGCGGCCTGCTGATCCCGGAGTCGTGGACCGACGCCGCGGGCGTCAGCGAGGCCGCCTACCACGCCGTCGCGGTCGGCCTCGGCACCGTGGCGGGCTTCCTCACCCTGGCCGGCGCCGCCATCCTCGTCTACCGGCGGCGCACCGTCGGCCCGGTCTTCTCCGCCACCACGACCAACGACAAGATCATGTACGTGCTGCTCGTCGGCGCGATCCTGCTCGGCCTCGGCACCACGGTCCTGGGCAACCTGACCGGCGACCCGCACGACTACCGCCAGACCGTCTCCCCGTGGTTCCGCTCGATCTTCTACCTGCACCCGCAGCCGGACCTGATGGCGGCCGCGCCCATCGGCTTCCGCCTGCACGCGCTGGCCGCCTTGGTGCTGTTCGCGTTCTGGCCGTTCAGCCGCCTCGTCCACGTCTTCTCCGCCCCGCTGGGCTACCTGACCCGGCCGTACATCGTCTACCGCAGCCGCGACCGCCAGCTCGGCGCCCGCCCGGTCCGCCGCGGCTGGGAACGCGTCCAATGACCACGCCCGCCCTGCGCACCGGCCCCGCCGCCGTCACCGACCTGGCCTGGCGGGACGCCCGGGAGGCCGCCCGCCGCGCGGAGCCGCTGCCGCCGCAGCGGGTCCCC
>NZ_JBFAZW010000185.1:0-13737 GCF_040682015.1 Dactylosporangium sp. NPDC051485 | reverse complement strand
GGGTGAGAGTGGCGGGCTGCTCGGGCGGCTGCGCATAGAAGTGCCGACGATGCCGGACGCCCTGGCGAAGATCGCCGAGACGACGCGGCGGTGACGGTGGCGGCCGCGGCGCGCCAGGTCGTGGTGTTTCCGGGCCGCCCCTGGTACGCCGCCGAGCCCGACGCCCCGCACCTGCGCCTGACCTTCGCGGCCGCGCCGCCGGACCGGCTCGACGAGGGCATCCGGCGGCTGGCCGACGCCCTGCGCGAGTAGGGTGGCCGTGCGAAGCGTCGGCGCGGCCTCGCCACCGTGCGGACTGGTACGGTGCTGTCCCAGCACGGCGCCGTCTGATCAACCCACCGCGGACGGTAAGCGACGCCCAGTCTGGCTCGATGAGGCTTCGCTCTGATCGACCCAGACCAGGCGCTGACGGGAGCAACGGTCTGCAACTGACGCGGACCTGAGCCATGAAGCTTGAAAGGTTTTGGGGTTTTGACCTTCGCGCTCCCTTCGTGTGAGCCCGGCGGGCCGGACGCCGATGCGATCGCCGCGTCCATCGGGGGGTGGGTGACGTCGCCGGCCCTGGCGGAGCTCGCCGGGTACTTCGGCGGGACGGTGCCGGGCGGGACGGTCGCCGCCGTGCTCGACCACGTGGCCGAGTTCTCCGCGGCCTGGGACTTCCGGGCCGGCGTGCGGGAGCGGTTCGACACCGAGCGCGTCCACTACGCGCCCGCCCTCGACGCCCGGCTCCGCGAGCTCATCGCCGACCTCGGCGTCGACGGCAGCGCGGTGCCGTCGCTGGCCGCGTACGACCACGTGCTCGTCCTCGGCGGCGGGATCAGGGTCGCGCTCGGCCGCAGCGACTACACGGCCCGGCTGCTCGGCGGGGCCGTCGCCGCGCGGACCGTGACCGGCCTGGGCAGCCTGCGGTGGCGCGACGACCGGGAGCACCGCGAGGCGCTGCGGCTCGGCCTCGACCCGGTCGAGACCGAGGCCGACATGATGCTCGCCGGGCTGCGCCGGTTCCTGGACCTGCCGGCCGAGCCGACCGCGCTGCGGGCCGGCGAGGACTGGTGGCACCGCACGTGGGCGGCGCCGCGGCCCGGGCTCGAGGCCGTGCACGTCCTCGCCGCCGCGTCGAGCCGGCCGGGGCGGCGGGCCAACACCGCGGACACGCTGACCGGGTGGGCGCAGACGGTCCAGCCGCCGGCCCGCACCGATCGGGTGCTGCTGGTCACCAACGCGCCGTACGTGCTGCACCAGCACTGCGACGCGATCCGGCTGCTGGGCCACCGGTACGGCTGCGGGATCGAGACGATCAGCATGGACGAGGCGTCGCTGCTGGAGTGGGGGCGCCCATTGTCCACGACCGAACTGCTGCAGGAGGTGCGTTCGTCGCTGCTGGCGATGCGCAACCTGTACCTGTCGCTGCCGGCGGCCGCGCCACCGCGGTGACGCGGGCGGAGTCATCCTCGTCGGGCGGCCTCGCCGAGGACCCTTGCGCGGCACGGTTGGGCGCATGACGGTAGAGGATCTGGCCAAGCTGACCCCCAGCGGATACCCGGCGGTCTCGCTGCTCATGCCGACCCACCGCACCGCCCCGGACAACCAGCAGGACCCGATCCGCCTGCGCAACCTCCTGTCGGAGGCCCGGCGCCGGCTGGAGCTGGACGAGACGGTCCCGCGCGAGGTCGCCGCCGAGGTGTACGACGAGATCGCCGCGGCGGCCGACCGCGTCGACCTGCGCCACGCCGGCGAGGGGCTGGCCCTGTTCGCCTCGCCCGGGCAGGTGCACGTGCGCATGCTGGAGTCGCCGGTCCAGGAGCGCGTGGTCATCGCCGACACGTACGAGGTCCGCGACGTCGTCGCCGACGCGGCCCGCCGGCACCGCTACTGGGCCCTCGTGCTGTCCGAGCAGCCGACCCGGCTGTGGAGCGGCGACGGCCCCGACCTCGTCGAGGTCACCTCGCACGGCTTCCCGTTCACCCACGAGGGCCCCGGCGGGCTGCTCGGCCTGCCGCGCGACTATGGCCAGGAGCCGAGCAAGCACGAGCGGGAGCGGCACCGGCAGTTCTTCCGGGACATCGCCACCGCCCTCGGCGCCATCGACAACCTGGACAGCCGCCCGGTCTTCGTCCTCGGCGTCGAGCGGTACCTGTCGCACTTCGCCGAGGCGTGGCAGCGCCCGTTCGCCGGCACGGTGACCGGCAACTACGACCACGCCGGCGCCCATGAGGTGTACCAGCTGCTGGCCCCGCGCCTCGCCGCGTACACGGCGATGGAGCAGGTCGCCGCCCTGGAGGCCCTCGACGCCGCCCGGGGCGCCAACCGCTTCGCCGCCGGTCTGCCGGAGGTGTGGTCCCTGGCGCACCAGGGCCGCGGCGCGCACCTGGTGGTCGAGGAGGGCTACCACAGCCCGGCCTGGGTCCACGAGGACCACCTGCACCCGCCGAACCAGGAGCCGCACACCGAGACGGCCGGGGTGCTGCTCGACGACGCGGTCGACGACATCGTCGAGTGGGTGGCCCGCCAGGGCGGCGACGTCACCTTCGTCGGCGACGACAGCCTGGCCTCCGACGGCCGGATCGCGCTGATCGTCCGGTACTGACAAACGTCCCGAGCCGGCCGGGGGAGGAGGGTGCCTCACCCCGCGGCCGACACTCGCTCACCCCCGGCGTCACCCGGAGCGTGAGTTCAGTCACCAGCCGTTGGCTGATCTTGCCATATGTGCAAGTTTGGCTGAGGCGGGGGCCTCCAGTTGCGGGCCGGTCCGCCACGGAGGTGATCGAGTGGGACGTAGTGAACCCGTCGGCTGGGCCGCGCACCGCCGGGCCGTCGACACCCTCCGGGCCTCGTACGCCGCGATCCCGCCCGGCGACCCGGTCCGGCTGGCCAAGAAGACCTCGAACCTGTTCCGCCCCCGCGCCGAGATTCAGCGCGGCCTGGACGTGAGCGGGCTCGGCGGGGTGATCGAGGTCGACCCCGCCGGGCGCACCGCCGAGGTGCAGGGGGTGTGCACGTACGAGGACCTCGTCGACGCCACCCTGCCGCACGGGCTGATGCCGCTGGTCGTGCCGCAGCTGCGCACCATCACGCTCGGCGGGGCGGTGACCGGCCTGGGCATCGAGGCCACCTCGTTCCGCCACGGGCTGCCGCACGAGTCGGTGCTCGAGATGGACATCCTCACCGGCGCCGGTGAGCTCGTCACGGCCCGCCCCGGCGACGAGCTGTTCGCGATCTTCCCCAACTCGCTGGGCAGCCTCGGGTACGCCACCCGGCTGCGCATCGAGCTCATGCCGATCGCCGCCGCGGTTGCCACCGTCAACCTGCGCTTCGACGACGTCGAGGACCTGCTCGCCGTCGTCGGCAAGGTGATGGCCGAGGGCACCTACGACGGCAGGCCGGTCGACACCATGGACGGGGTCGTGTTCCGCCCCGGCGAGTCCTACCTGGTGCTCGGCACGTTCACCGACGAGCCCGGCCCGACCAGCGACTACACCGGCCAGGACATCTACTACCAGTCGCTGCGGGCCAAGGCCGCCGACCGGCTGTCCGCCTACGACTACCTGTGGCGCTGGGACACCGACTGGTTCTGGTGCTCCGCCGCCTTCGGCGCCCAGGTCCCCGCCGTGCGCCGGCTGTGGCCCCGCCGCTACCGCCGCTCCGACGTGTACCACCGCATCGTGCGCTTCGAGAACCGCCACGGCGTCGCCGCCCGCGTCGAGCGGTGGCGCGGCCTCCCCGACCGCGAGCGGGTCGTCCAGGACGTCGAGCTGCCGCTGGAACGCACCGCCGAATTCCTGCGCTGGTTCGCCGCCGAGGTGCCGATGGCGCCGATCTGGCTCTGCCCGCTGCGGCTGCGCGAGCGGGAGTGGCCGCTGTACCCGATGCGGGCCGGCCACGCCTACGTCAACGTCGGCTTCTGGGGCACCGTGCCGGTCGTGCCCGGCGCCGCCGACGGCGATGTCAACCGGGCCATCGAGGCCAAGGTGTTCGAGCTCGGCGGGCACAAGTCGCTTTACTCCGACGCCTACTACGACCGGGAGACCTTCGACCGGCTCTACGGCGGCCTCGCGTACCGCGCCGCCAAGGACCGCTACGACCCCGATCACCGACTGACCGACCTCTACGACAAGGTTGTGGGGCGCAGATGACCAGTACCTACCGTCCGAGCAGCACCCGCGGGTCCGTACCCGGCCAGCCCCGCCGCCGGCCGCCCGTGCCGTCCGTCGCCGACATCGTCAAGGCCGTCACCGCGCACGAGCCGACGGTCCGCATCACCGCCTACGACGGCAGCGCCGTTGGCCCCGAGGACGCCGCCGTCGGCCTGCACGTCGCCACCGAGCGTGGCCTGTCCTACGTGCTCACCGCCCCCGGCGACCTCGGCCTGGCCCGCGCCTACGTCTCCGGCGACCTGCAGGTCAACGGCGTGCACCCGGGCGACCCGTACGAGGCGCTCAGGCAGCTCGCCACCGGCCTGCAGCTGCGCCTGCCGTCCGCGCAGGAGGCCCTGCGGCTGGTGCGCGGCCTCGGCTGGGAGCGGCTGCGCCCGCCGCCGCCCCCGCCGCAGGAGGCCACCCCGGCCTGGCGGCGCAGCATCGCCGGCCTCGGCCTGCGCCACGCCCGCGGCCGCGACGCCGAGGCGATCCACCACCACTACGACGTCTCCAACCGCTTCTACGAGCTGATCCTCGGCCCGTCGATGACGTACACCTGCGCGGTGTTCGGCGCCGAGACCGACACCCTGGAGCAGGCCCAGGCCAACAAGTACGACCTGGTCGCCGGCAAGCTCGCGCTCAAGGCCGGCCAGCGGCTGCTCGACGTCGGCTGCGGCTGGGGCGGCATGGTCCGCCACGCCGCCCGCGAGTACGGCGTGCGCGCCCTCGGTGTCACCCTGTCCAAGGAGCAGGCCGCCTGGGCCCAGGCCGCGATCGAGCGGGAGGGCCTCGGCCACCTCGCCGAGGTGCGCTACCTGGACTACCGCGACGCGCCCCTCGAGCACTTCGACGCGGTCAGCTCCATCGGCCTCACCGAGCACATCGGGGTCAAGAACTATCCGCGGTACTTCGGGGCGCTGCGCGACCGCCTCAAGCCCGGCGGGCGCCTGCTCAACCACTGCATCACCCGCTCCGACAGCCGGGCCTCGCACAAGCCGGGCGCGTTCATCGACCGCTACGTCTTCCCCGACGGCGAGCTGGCCGCGCCGGGCCGCCTCGTCAGCGCCGTGCACGACGCCGCCTTCGAGGTGCAGCACGACGAGAACCTGCGGCTGCACTACGCCCTGACGCTGGCCGGCTGGAACCGCAACCTGGTGGCGAACTGGGACGAGTCCGTGGCCGAGGTCGGGCTGGGCACGGCGCGGGTCTGGGGGCTGTACATGGCCGGGTCACGGCTCGCCTTCGAGCGCAACGAGATCCAGCTGCACCAGGTCCTGGGCACCAAGACCACCAGGGACGGGGTGTCCTCCTACCCGCTGCGGCCGGACTGGACCCCCTGACCGATCCGTCCGGGGCGCGACCCGTTCGGGTGGGTCGCGCCCCGGCTGACCGGATTGCGGCTCTCGGCTTACTCCCAGGGAGAATCCAGTTTGGCGGAAGCTCGGGTGTGCAATCTGGACATCATGAGTGACCAGGACCGCCACGAGGGCGACTCGCAGCCCACCGAGAGCACCGGTTCCGCGCCGACGGCGGAGCCCGCCGGCCCGCCACCCTCGGCGTCCTGGCCGCCCCCAGCTTCCGTCAACGCCGCGTCCCCTTTGCCGGCCGCGCCCGCCTCGGCTCCTCCGGCTCCGGTGCCCGTCTACGCGCCGCCCGCCGGCCCGCCGCCCCAGGCGTCCTGGCCGCCGCCTGCTTCCGTGCCCGCCGCGGCTGCCTCGCCGGCCGTGCCCGCCTCGGCCCCTCCGGCTCCGGTGCCCGTCTACGCGCCGCCCCAGGCGTCCTGGCCGCCGCCTGATTCCGCCCACGCCGCGGCTGCCTTGCCGGCCGTGCCCGCCTCGGCTCCGCCGGCTCCGGTGCCCGTCTACGCGCCGCCGGGCGGCCCGCTGCCCGGGCAGCCGGCATACCCCGCGTCCGGCATTCCCGCGTCCGGGGTTCCGGCCTCGGGTGTTCCCGCGCCCGGGTCGCCTTGGAGCCGGCCCGGTGCCAACGGGTACGGGCCCTACGGCGACGCCGCCACCCAGCAGCTCGGCGGGGTCGCCACCCAGGCCGCACCGTTCGGCACGACCCCGGTGCCGCCCCCGGGCGGGGGATGGGGACACGCCGGGAACACGGCCCAGTTCGGCGTCCCCGGATACCCGCCGCCCCCGGGCCACCCCGGCTACCCGCAGCCCGGCTACGGCGGCCAGCCCAAGCCCCCGGGCCGCGCCGGCCGGGCCGCCCTGATCGCGGTCTGCGCGGTGGTCCTCGCGGCCGGCTCGGCCCTCGGCGGCGGCCTGGTCGCCACCCAGCTCGCCGACGACAAACCGGCCGCCGCCCCGAACGTGGTCACCCGCAACCCGGCCCCGAACCTCGACCGCTCCTCGGTCGGCGGCGTCGCCGAGGCCGTCCTGCCCAGCGTCGTGGACATCAGCACCGGTGAGGCCGAGGGCTCCGGCGTGATCATGACCGCCGACGGCCAGATCGTCACCAACAACCACGTGGTCCAGGGCGCCCAGAAGCTCACCGTCACGTTCAGCTCCGGCAAGACCGCCCCCGCCACCATCGTCGGCACCGACCCGGCCGGCGACATTGCGGTCATCAAGGTCCAGGGCGTCTCCGGCCTGACCCCGGCCAAGTTCGGCGACAGCGACGCCCTGCGCGTCGGCGACACGGTCCTGGCCGTGGGCAGCCCGCTGGGCCTGCAGGGCTCGGTCACCGCCGGCATCGTGAGCGCCCTGCACCGCACCATCGCGGGCGAGCAGGGCGGCAAGTCGATCGCCGACGCCATCCAGACCGACGCCGCCATCAACCCCGGCAACTCGGGCGGCGCCCTGGTCAACCTCAAGGGCGAGGTGGTCGGCATCAACACCGCGATCGCCACCGCCGGCAGCAGCCAGGGCGGCGAGTCCGGCAACATCGGCCTGGGCTTCGCCATCTCCGCCAACCGCGCCCGCTCCGCCGCCGACCAGCTGGCCAAGGGCGGCAAGGTCAGCCACCCGTACCTCGGCGTCCAGCTCACCGACGGCGACAACGGCGCCCTGATCGGCGGCGTCGTCAGCAGCGGCCCCGCCGACAAGGCCGGCCTGCGCACCGGCGACACGGTGACCAAGTTCGGCTCCGCCACCGTCACCGACGCCACGTCGCTGATCAACGCCGTCCAGGCCGCCAAGGCCGGCGACCGGGTCCCGGTCACGGTGAACCGCAACGGCGCCCCGCAGACGGTCACGGTGACCCTGGGCGAGGCCCCGTAACCCCAAGACATCTCTTCCCTTTCGCCGCAGCGGCCCGCGTTCGCCACAACGCGGGCCGCTGCGTTGTGTCAGAACAGCACCGGCTGCCCCGGGACCCGAGCAGGGCGGTCCGGTGCTGTTCGAGCTCAGCCCCCACGCCGCTCCCCGACGGCGGCCAGGGTGGCGAAGGTGGCCGGGTCCTCGACCGGCGGGTCGCCCGGGTCCGGCCGCCACAGCGGGCCGAAGACCAGGCCCGGCTCGACCAGGTCCCAGCCGTCGAGCAGGCTCAGCAGCTCGCCGGCGTCGCGGATCACCATCGCCGTGCCCGTGCGGGTGTACAGGTCGGCCAGCCGGGCCATCGCCTCGGGGCGGGTGCTGGCGGTGGCGTGCGAGACGGCCAGGAGGCTGCCGGGGGCGAGCGCGTCGTGGTAGACGCGCAGTGCGGCGCGCAGCTCCGGCGTGTCCGGCACGAAGTGCAGGATCGCGATCAACAGCAGGCAGATCGGGCGGTCGAAGTCGAGCAGCGCCGTCACCTGCGGGTCGGCGAGGATCGCACCGGCCTGGTGCAGGTCGGCCTGGACGACGGCGGTGCGCGGGTCGGCGCCGAGGATCTGCCGGGCGTGCACCACGGCGGTGGGGTCGATGTCGACGTACACCACGCGGGCCTGTGGGTCCTGCGCGCGGGCGATCTCGTGCACGTTGCCCTCGGTGGGGATGCCGGAGCCGATGTCGAGGAACTGCCGCACCCCGTGGCCCAGGGCGTAGCGCACGGCCCGGTGCAGGAACTCCCGGTTGGCCCGGGCGATGCCCGCGATGCCGGGCACCAGGTCGACGGCCCGCTGCGCCACGGCGCGGTCGACCGCGAAGTTGTGCGTCCCGCCGAGGTAGCGGTCGTAGATGCGGGCCGCGCTCGGGCGGTTCGGGTCGACGCTCATGGGACTGGTGTTCCCTAAATTCCGGAAGATCGAAACTGTCGGTAATCATAGTTCTACCCTTAGTGAGTGCAGTGGAGGGCGCGGCTGGCCGAGAGCCTCTTCGAGGTGGGGCCGGACCCCCTGGTCGTGTGCGCCGAGGACGGCCAGGTCGTGCTGGCCAACGCCGCCGCCCGGGCCCTGTTCGACCGGGAGGACCTGGTCGGCCGCTCGATCGAGGACCTCGTGCCGCCGGAGATCCAGCCGGTGGTGCCGCGCCTGCGCGCGTACCTCGCCGGCGAGCACCCCGTGCGCCGGGCCGGCCAGCCGCTGAACATGGTCCGCCGCGACGGCAGCCAGTTCCTCGCCGACATCACGCTGTCGGTCATCGAGGCCGAGGGCCTGTTCCTGTACGCCACCATCCGCGACACCGGCGCCGAGGGCTTCGACCCGGCCCAGTCGCTGCTGGCCTCGATCGTGCAGTCCTCGCACGACGCGATCGTCACCACCGACCTCGACGGCCTGGTGCTGAGCTGGAACCCGGGCGCCGAGCGCCTCTACGGCTACGCCGCCGGGGAGATGGTCGGCCGCCCCAAGGACATCATCATCCCGCCCGACCGGCGGCCCGATGAGGCCGAGATCCGCGCCGTCGTCGGCGCCGGCGGCCGGGTCGACCGGTACCGCACCACCCGCCGCCGCCGCGACGGCACCGACTTCACCGTCTCCATGCTCATCTCCCCGCTGACCGGCGCGGACGGGCGGACCGTCGGCGTCACCTCCATCACCCGCGACGTCAGCGAGCGCGAGCGGGCCGAGGCCCAGATGCAGGCCGTCCTCGACGCCGCCCCCGACCCGCTGCTCGGCATCGACGAGCGCGGCCGGGTGGTGCTGGTCAACGCCTCCGCGGAGCGCCTCTTCGGCATCCCGCGCTTCGACATCACCGACATCCCGGTCACCCGCCTCCTGCCCGGCTTCCCCGAGGGGACCGTCGCCCGGCGTCGCGACGACGACACCGTCCCGGTCGAGATCACGCTGAACAGCCTGCGCACCGACGACGGCCTGATCACCCTGGCCAGCGTGCGGGACATGACCGAGCGGCTGGCCGCCCAGGCCGAGCAGCAACGCCTGCGCGAGGAGGCGGAGCGGCAGAAGGACGAGGTCCGCCAGCAGCGCACCCAGCGCCTGGAGAGCCTCGGCCAGCTGGCCGGCGGCGTCGCCCACGACTTCAACAACCTGCTCGCCGTCATCCTCAACTACGCCGAGTTCATCGTCGAGGACGGCGCCGACACCCCGATGGCCCTGGACGCCGAGCAGATCCTGCGGGCCGGCCGGCGCGGCAGCGAGCTGACCCACCAACTGCTCGCCTTCGCCCGCCGCGAGGTGATCCGCCCCAAGCCCCTCGATGTCAACCGGGTCATCGACGAGGTCCAGCAGATGCTGACCCGCTCGATCGGCGAGCACATCGACCTCGCCACCGACCTCGCCGAGCCGCTCCCCTCGGTCGTCGCCGACCCCGGCCAGCTCGAGCAGGTCCTGGTCAACCTGGCCGTGAACGCCCGCGACGCGATGCCCGGCGGCGGCCGCCTCGCCATCGACACCGGCCTCGTCGACGTCGGCGAGGAGCACGTCGCCACCCGCGAGGGCCTGGTCCCCGGCCTGTACGTGCGCATCCGCGTCTCCGACACCGGCACCGGCATGCCCCGCGAGGTCATCGACCAGGCCTTCGAGCCGTTCTTCACCACCAAGCCCAGCGGCGAGGGCACGGGCCTGGGCCTGGCCACCGTCTACGGCATCGTCGTGCAGGCCGGCGGCACGGTGTACATCTACTCCGAGCCCGGCGTCGGCACCACCATCACGATCCTGCTGCCGGCCAGCGACGCCGCCCCCCGGCCCGCCGACCCCACCCGCGTCGCCCACCCGCCGGGCCGCGGCCAGACGGTGCTCGTGGCCGAGGACGAGCCCGCCCTGCGCGAGGTCACCACCCGCATCCTGCGCCGCGGCGGCTACACGGTCCTCGCCGCGGCCGACGGCCTCGCCGCCCTGCATCTGGCCGCGGAGCACGGCGGGCCGATCGACCTGCTCCTCACCGACGTCGTCATGCCCGGCATGCTGGGCCGCGTCCTCGCCGAGCGCCTCCTGCACACCCGCCCCGCCACCCGCGTGCTGTTCATGTCGGGCTATGCCCAGCCCGTCCTCACCAGCAACGGCATCCTCGATCCCGGGGTGCACCTGCTGGAGAAGCCCTTCACCGGCAGCGACCTGCTCAACGCCGTGGGGGAGCAGCTGGCGCTGGTCGGCTGACCGCGCCCGCCTACAGGCTCAGGTCGGCGAGGGGGTCCGCGCGCTCGCCGGTGACGACCAGGCTGCCCACGTGGCGGTGCGGGTCGGCGACCGCCCCGGCCTCGGTCTCGGCCGCCACCGTCTCCAGGGCGGCCCATACGGCGGCCAGGTCCTCGTCGCCGCCGCTCAGGTGCAGCGTCGGGGCGCCGTGCAGCGAGATCGCCAAGGGGCCCGCGGCGCGCTGCTGGACCACGGCGCCGTTGCGGATCGCGATCTGCACCTCGGGGCCCGCCCCGCGCAGGGTGGCGGCCAGGGCGCGCAGGGCCGCGGGCGGTCCGGCCAGGTCGAGGTCGTCGCCGTGCACGCGCAGGCGGCAGTGCCGCTGATCATCCATGCCGCCATTCTGCCGTACGCCGGGGTTGCAGAACGTGGACCGCCGCCGACCCGTCTGCCGCCGGTTGCCGGGGCTCGGCGGCGCCGTCGCCGGGGACACCTCGCCGCCGTGGGTCGCGGCCACGGTCTGACCGCCGGCCGCGGCCGCGCTCGAAGGCCCGGTGCTACAGACGCTCTGGGACGACGGGGTCGGCCACGCCGCCTACGCCCGGGCCGTCGCCGGCCTGCTCGCGCCGCTGGGCCTGGCGCCGGATCACGAGCCAGGCGACGAGCAGCGGCCAGTTGCCCCCGAAGAGCAGCAGGAAGGTCAACGGGAGCTTCCACAGTGGCCCGATGGTGGCCGCCGCAGGAGCGACCCCGCCGGCCACCCACGGCTCGGCGGTGCGCGCCCAGACGAGGAAGGCGTCACCGATCGGCAGCTGCCCGAGGGCGTACCGTTTCGTGCGCAGCGTGTCGACCGGCACCCCGGCCAGCTCGCCGTAGCTGGACAGCGCGCCCGCAAGGGCGTCGTCGCGTTGCACCCGGGCCGCGCCGATCGTCACCACGGTGGCCGAGAGCGAGACGCCCAGCGGCAGCGGCCCGCTGTCCACGTCGCCGGGCCCGTCCGTCCCCTGTGGATACTCGCGGACGGCCGGCCCGAGCCACAGCGGCCGCACCACGAACTGGGCGCGGAACTTGAGGTACTGCTCGCGCGCGAACCCCGGGTCGACGTCCACCAGGAACCGCTGGATGACGCTCTGCGAGCTGCCCCGCGCCCCCTGCAGCGGCGCGCCGGTCACCGGGTCGGTCACGTGCGGCAGCAGCCCGGTCGCCGGGTCGAGCCGCTCCCGCGCCGCCGCGACCCAGTGCTGCACGGTGGACCCGTACGCGGCCGGCAGCAGCGCGTCGTGCAGCCGCAGCGAGGCGATCGCCACGGTCGAGTCGACCGGCCACGACTGCTGCGGGTACGCGGTCAGGAACGGCGTCGGCGACCCGTCGAACGCGGCGGCGATCGCCCGCGAGTCCCGCTCGAACCGCTCGACCTCGCCCGGGTCGCGCTCCCCGGCCGGTTGCAGGCTCAGGATCCCGCCGCGCAGCCAGTTGGTCCAGCCGGCGTAGAAGATGCCGTACCGCGGGGAGAGCGACGCGGTGAAGGGTGCCGTCCCCTGCGGGCCGTCCAGCCTGGACAGTGCCCAGCGGGCGTTGCGCAGCGCCTCCGCGCGGTCGGCGCGGTGGCGGCCGACGTCGACCCAGGCCAGCGCGTACAGCTCGTGCAGGAAGAAGTACCCCTCGGGGAACAGCCCCTGCGCGTCGTCCCCGGCGCCGGCCTCCAGCTGCTGCCGGATGAACGCCAGCTGCCGCTCGGCCGCACCGCCCGGGCCGAGGGTGGGGGAGTAGAGCCGGACCAGGCCGCCGACGCAGAGCGCGGTGAGCAGGGCCGCGACCACCAGCCGCAGCCCCAGCGCCAGCGAGCGCGGCCTTCCCAGCACGGCGCGATCGTACCGGCCCGCGGCAAGGCCCGGGGCACGTGTGGCCACTCCATGGAGCGGATGGTCGCAGCGGGCCGTCGAGGCGGGCTGCGGCAGCTTCTGCATTGACAGTATCTTCGGCGATGTGTCCTTTGTGAACGCCTACGTAACGCCATGACCCGGTGGGAACAGCTCGGCGCCGCGCTCGACGCGGCGCCGGGCACCGTCTCGGTGTGGGCCGGCCGGCCCGGGGCGCCGCCGTGGTACGCCAGGCTGCCCGACGCGCCGCACGCCGCCGCGAGCACGATGAAGGTCGCCGTGCTCGCGGCGCTCTACCGTGCCGCCGAGGCCGGCGTGGTCGACCTCGACGCCAGGCTGCCGGTACGCAACGACTTCCTCTCCGCGGCCGGCGACGGCGAGCTGCGCTACGCCAACGACCGCGAGTACGACGACGAGCACGAGGTCTGGGACCGCCTCGGCGGCACCGCCCCGGTGCGCTGGCTGGCCCGCCGGATGATCGTGCGCTCCAGCAACCTCGCCACCAACCTGCTGCTCGCCCGGGTCGGTAAGGCGGTCGTGGCCGAGGTGTGGCGGGTGGCCGGGGCCACGCGCAGCGTCACCGCCCGCGGCATCGAGGACTACGCCGCCCGCGACGCCGGCCTCGACAACGTCGTCACCGCGGCCGACCTCGCCGTGCTCTTCGCCGCCCTCTACGACGGCGCCCTGGCCGGCCCGGTCGCCACCGCCGAGATGCTCGACCTGCTCGCCGCCCAGGAGTGGCGGGTCGACCTCGCCGCCGGCCTGCCCGCCGGGGTCCGGGTCGCGCACAAGAACGGCTGGATGACCGGCGTGCGGCACAGCGCGGGGATCGTGTACCCGCAGGACGCCCCGCCATACGTCGTCGCCGTCTGCACCACGTCGGACGCCGATGACGACGGGGCCGCCTGCCGGCTCGTCGCCGAGGTCTCGGCCGCCGCCTGGCAGGAGCGGGCCGGATGAGCATGAAGGTTTCCAGCGTGACCGAGTTCAACGACCCCCGTCGGCGGTGAGCCGGGAGTGCGCCGCGGGGTCCCCGGCACCGGCCCCGACCTGCAAGATCGCCAACCAGGCGGCCCCGGCGGCGCCGTCACGTGCTTCGTACGGGTCGTTACCGAAACGTCGCACGATGCCGTCCCGGACCCGCGCGGCGACCGGCCCGGGCGACAGCAGCACCGACCCGGCGAGCACCACGGCGGGCGCCCCGGCGTCCTCGGGCGTGACCGTCTCGAGGGAGTGCAGCAGGAGCCGGGCCGCCTCCTCGGCCAGCCCGGCCGCGACCGGGTCCCCGGCGGCCGCCAGCTCGCTGACCGCGGGGGCCAGC